>SZPB01000318.1 GCA_030263535.1 Cytophagia bacterium CHB2 | reverse complement strand
TTTTCATAAAGGCCGGCGGCACTTATTCCTATCTCAAAGAGCCATCATACGGTGACCCTGGGATGAGTTACCTATATGGAATCGGCAAAGATTGGCGTCTTTATCGCTGGATTCAATTGAGAACCGAAGTTCTGATTACAAATTCCGCCACGGCTCTGAGAAACAAATCGGTTCAAAGACGAGAAGATTTGTTTCCTATTTTTCCTTATCTCCCTGCTGAAGAAACGACAATTAGCTATATTGATATCGACATTCAGTTGAGATACCTTGAAATACCGATTTTATTGAAAGTGGAAAAGACGCTGCGAAAAAATCTGAGCATCGGGCTGGAATTAGGCTATTCTTTAAAGTTTCCTCCAAAAGATGCTTCCAGAAGCACTCTTTTGAGAGAAATAAAATCCACAGATTTGACCGAGGAGGAGCGCCAAAGCTTCCGCTTTGATTATCGTGGCACACACTCGATTGGCGAGAACTACTCCTATCATGGAAGGGGACTATGTCCAAATTTCGGAATGTCCGTTCATTATTCAAAGTTCCAAATCGGTCTGCGTTATCAGGTTGATTATGTGGATTGGGTATCAAGCATTGTAATAGGAGAAGACGTTCCCCTTCGTATTTGGAATCTGTCAATGGGGTATCGATTTTGATTTTATTGAAAGAGCGCCAACAGTGAAAAAACTATTTTTTTGCTTGTGCGTGTCAACCCTGCTCACGCTGCTTTTATTCCTTGCGCAGCATTCGAATTACCTGAATTGGCTTGACAAAAAATGAAAGCGCCACCTTTCTTGAAAGCTGGAGAAACAACGCGCTAATGTTCGGCTGTGGAATCATCCTTTGGTAGCGAGAGAGCTTTCAATGCAGCGGCCAAGCCGTTGCAGAAACATTTCAAAAGCTGGCCGTTTTCGAATGGGCACCGATTACGCCTTATGCCCTCCGTGCACATCATGCACCTTTTCCATAAATTTTGTGCAAGACTTGCACAAAAATCCATCTGCCACTGCTTCCCCCTGCCATACAAATCCATAATTTATAGTCGTTTGAGCTGAAGGATAATTTCCGGCACGTTAATTGTCATGCTTTTAAATACCTTCATTGTAACGCTGGCAAGTGCCAGTGCAAAAGCACGGACCGGATCGTGATGCAGCCCTCATTCGCGAAAGGGAGGCTTGCCCGCAAGGGCGCAACTCATCCGGATTGGCGAGAGCAATACCCTGAAAAGGGTGCCATTCCGACCGGCGTGCGTCGATCCTGGATGCGGAGGATTGCCGCGCAACGGTACGACCGGTCCCGCTTTTTTCACCAGAGTACGCATACTCTTCGCGTTTCTCTCTCCATCTCCATTAAAATTTCCCATGTTGATATTCGCTTGAGGAGGTTCATCATGCGACGGCTCATGAGAATCATTCTTGCCGCCATTTTTTGGGCCATGCTCGCGCAGCAATCCGCGTTTGCCACCGGCGCGCTGTTCGTGCGCCCTTTGCGCAGCAATCAAACCTATCAAACCATCTGGATCAAAACCTATGACGCCAGCGTGGCGATCCAGGATCAAATCGCGGTGACCCACGTCGATCAGATTTGCTTCAACGAAACCAATGACATTGTCGAGGCCACCTACATTTTTCCCCTGCCTGAAGGCGCGGTGATCACCGAACTGGTTTACTGGCTCAACGGCGAGCGCTTCGTCGCCTCCGTCCGCGAGCGCCAGGCCGCGCAACAGGCGTATGACGAGCGCATTCGCCAGCTCATCGACCCGGCGTTGTTGCAGTATCTCGGCGACAATTTGTTCAAATTGAATATCGCGCCCATCAATCCGCAAACCGATGTTCGTTTTGAAATCACTTATGCCGAGCTGCTGGCTTATGAATTCGGCAACGTCGATTATCGCTTTCTCCTGCGCACCACCGGGCTTTCGCCGCGGCCGTTGCAGCGCGTTACGCTGAATATTGCCGCGGCCACGGCCAAAGAGTTCAAGTCCTTCACCTCGCCCAGCCACGCCAACTCCACCGGCATGCAGATCACACAAGTTTCGCCGAGCCAGTATGAAGTCATTTTCGGCGATGAGAATTTCACGCCAGACCGCGACTTTCTGCTGCGCTTCGAAACCAAGCGCGAGTCGGTTGACATGAACGTCATCACCTACACGCCTGTGGCCACCGACTCGTTCGGCGTGGATAGTTTTTATGCGTTGTGGATCACGCCGCCGGACACGATTGAGGCCGGGGAAACGCTGGCGCGTGACCTCGTGTTCACGGCAGATGTGTCCTCGAGCATGGAAGGCGAGCGTTTGGTGGAATTGAAGTCCGCGCTCAACAGTTTTTTGGATCATCTCAATCCTGCGGATCGTTTCAATCTTGTCACCTTCGGCACCAATGTCGTGAAGTATCAACCGGATTTGGTGCCGGCCGAGGCCGCTGCGATCGCGGTCGCGCGCGCATTTGTCAACGGCCTGAGCGCGCTGGGTTTGACCAACATCGACGGCGCGCTGCACGCCTCGTTGCAGCAGTCGTTCCGGGAGGCCACTTCCAACAATCTGATCTTCCTCACCGACGGCTATCCCACCTGGGGCGAGCTGAACGTCAACGCCATTGTGGACAGCGCGGCGGCGCGCAACAAGCACAATGTGCGCATCTTTCCCTTCGGCATCGGTGATGACGTGAGCAAGCCTTTGTTGATTGCGCTGGCGCGCGCGAACGGCGGTTATCCCACCTACATCACGGCAACCGACAGCATCGCGCTGGTGGTGGCCAATCATGTCAATCGCATTTCCAAGCCGGTGTTGTCGAATCTTGATCTTGATCTCGGCGGCTTGCAGACTTATGATCGCTATCCGCTGGCGCTTTCGGATTTGTTTTTCGGCAATCAGGTTTTGCAATTCGGGCGCTACACCAACAGCGGTTCGTTTCCCGTGACGCTCAGCGGCACGGCGCAGCAGCAGAATTTCGAGCTGACGAGTTTGGTGACGTTTGGGCAAATCAGCGGCGGCAATCGCGCCGTGGCCCGGTTATGGGCCAGGAGCAAGATCGATTATCTGCTCGAACAAATCGCGATTTACGGCGAGTTGAAGGAGTTGGTCGACGCGGTGATCGATTTGAGCATTCGCTACAGCATTTTAACGAAGTACACGGCGCTGTATGTCGATCCCAACCCGACTTCGGTCGAGAATGGCGAGCCGCAGCTTTTGCCCAAGACGTTTGTGCTGGAACAGAATTATCCCAATCCCTTCAATCCCGAAACCAGGATCGTGTTCTTCGTACCGCCAAGCGCACAGCAACAACGTGTTGTTATCAAGATTTTCGATCTCACCGGCAGGCTAGTGCGGGTTTTGTTTGATCGTGAAGTCGCGCCGGGACGCTATGAAGTGATTTGGGACGGCCGGGATGGGCACAACAACGAATTGGCCAGCGGGACGTATGTTTATCGGTTGGAAACGGGACGTGTAACGATTGTGAAGCGCATGACGTTGTTGCGATAGAATTTAAAATATCAATTTCACCATAGCCATGTCTCGATTTTCCATTGAAAAAGTATGAATTTGGAGAGAAAAATCATGAACCCGATGCAATTACGAACCAACTGTATCGGCAATATCTTTATTAAAGTCATTTTCATTTTGGCTTTGTGGCTGTCAATCCATTTCGAGGTACAGGCGCAAGATTTTTGGCGACGAACTGGCATTCCTGGAACCGGTCATGTTTACGCATTGGCAGCCAACAGTAAAAACGATATTTTTGCGGGGACAATTGGTTCAGGCATTTTCCGCTCAGGAAACGACGGCAGTGACTGGACTGCAATCAATAGTGGTTTAATTTTGAATTTTACGAATGTCCGTGCTATTGCAGTTGGCCAAGGCGACCATATTTTTGCCGGCCTTACAACTGACCTGTGTCAAGGAAGCGGCATTTTCCGATCAAACGACAATGGGGAAAACTGGGCACTACTTACCACAAGTTTACCCGACCTTTGCGTCGTTACACTATTGATTGACTCGCTTGGCTACATCATTGCTGGCACGGAGAGAGGCATCATTCGATCTACTGATGGTGGGGCAAATTGGGCAACCGTTGATACGGATTTCTTTACCGGCGCGATTAAAGCCAATCCTTTTTCGAATGATCTGTTTGCCGGAACCAAATTTTTTGGCCTTCTTCGCTCTACTGACCGTGGGGAGACGTGGGAGAAGATCGGGAATGAATCGTGGCATCGTCAAATCGAGAGCTTTGCGTTTAACACACATGAATATATTTTTGCAGGAACTTTTGGGAGTGGGATTTATCGTTCTAGGAATCATGGAGAAAATTGGAACGCCGTAAATAACGGTTTGCTTGATACCGATGTGGCGGCTCTTGTCGTCGATCGCAGTGGTAGAATTTGGGCTGGAACGTATAATCGAGGAGTATTCTATTCCAGAGATGATGGTGAAAATTGGTTCGGAATCAACAGCGGTCTGGAACATCATCAAGTACGATGCCTCTTAATCGACGTAAACGATCATATTTATGTGGGGACAGAAGGTGGCGGTATCTTTCGCAGCATTGAACCAACGACGAGCGTGCAAGAGACAATAGATAGTTTACATATTTTACACTCACTTCAGCAGAATCATCCCAATCCCTTCAATCCCGAAACCAAGATTGTGTTTTTCGTGCCCCCAAACGCGCAGCAACAACGCGTTGTGATCAAAATCTTCGACCTCACCGGCCGGCTGGTGCGGGTTTTGTTTGATCGTGAAGTTGCGCCGGGACACTATGAAGTGATGTGGGATGGCCGGGATGCGCACAACAACGAGCTGGCCAGCGGGACGTATGTTTATCGGCTGGAATCAGACAAAAACGTTATCACCCAAAAAATGTTACTCATTCACTAACGTCAGGAGTAATCATGCGCAGTCGCAACCGGTTTTTGGCGCTTTTCTTGTCAGCCACGGGTTTCATTTTCATCAGCTCATTGCATGCCCAGATCGAAGTCAAAATCACTGCCAGCAAAGATAACACCCTTTACGAAAACGCTTCCGGTTCATTCAGCAACGGCAGCGGCGCGTACTTCTTTGCCGGGCAAAACAATCACGGTGAAGTGCGGCGCGGCTTGGTAGCGTTCGACGTTGCCGGAAATATTCCTGCGGGTGCTTTGATTCAAAGCGCGACCCTGAGGCTCAACTTGTCACGCGCACTCTCAGGGGTATATTCTGTTGCGCTGCATCGCGTTCTGGCGGATTGGGGCGAGGGCACGTCCGTGGCATTCGGCGAAGAAGGCGGCGGCGGTACTGCGACAACCGGCGATGCGACCTGGATTCACACATTCTTCAACACGCAACTCTGGACCAATGCCGGCGGCGATTTCGCCGCGGCTGCCAGCGCCGCGCAAACCATCGCCGGCGATCTCGGCTTTTACGATTGGGGATCGACGCCGGAGATGGTCGCGGATGTGCAAGCCTGGCTCGACACGCCGGGGGAAAACTTTGGCTGGCTGTTGTTGGGCAATGAAGCAACCAACGCCAGCGCCAAGCGCTTCGATTCGCGGGAACATTCCGTTGTCGAGAATCGCCCGGTGTTGACGATCGTTTACACCACAGCGACAAGTGTTCTGGATCAAACCGATGCCGTTCCCGAAAAATTCGAGCTGGCGCAAAATTTTCCGAACCCGTTCAATCCCAGCACAACGATTCAGTATGCGCTGCCGGAAAATGCGAGCATCGTTTTGCAGATTTACGACTTGCACGGCCGTTTGATGAGAACACTGGTCAACCAAAATCAACGCGCGGGTTTTTACACCGTGGCCTGGGACGGCAAAACCGATGAAGGCCGGGCAGCAGTCAGCGGCATTTATTTTTGCCGGATGGCGGCCGGCGATTTTGTCAAATCCCAAAAAATGGCTTTACTGGAGTGAGTTTGGATTTTTCGAATGGACGAGGAGTTGTCATCATGAAAAAAATATTGCTTACGATTTTGTTGCTCGCCACCCTGCCCGCCTTTGCCGACGGCCTTATGAAAATCAAAGGCCAGGCTTCGAGTTATTTGCAGCCGCAACAGGTGATGGTCACGGCAGACATCAACAACCAAGTCGCCACGACGGTCACGCAACAGACATTCGTGAATCCCTGGCAGCAGCATGTGTGGCTGCAATATGGCTTTCCAACTGACATCAACGCAAGTGTGACGCAGTTTCGCTGGAAAGTTGGGGGCGTGTGGCGCACGGCGCAAATCACCGGCGCGCCGCAAGATTCCAGCGGTATCATCGATCCCGGCGGGGACGTTGATCATTTTTTTCTTGATTATCTCGGTGATGCGCCGTTTTTATTCGCCTTTACAGACTCGCTGCCGGCAGACTCGACTCTTATCGTCGAACTCACCTACATCGAACTGCTGGATTATCGCAATGGGCAAGTGGTTTATGATTACCCGCTCGATTTGAAGGCATTTGCACAACGGCCGCTGGAGAGCTTTGCGCTCGATCTGCATTTGCGCTCGGAGCGCAATCTCGTCGGGTTGTCGAATCCTTCCCACAGCGCCGTGGCGAGCAGCTTCAGCGACAGTGTGGCCACGCTTTTCTTTTCGCAAGAAAATCTGCCGGCGAATCGCAACTTTGTGGTGAATTATCAAGTCAGCCAGACGGATCTTGGCGTGTTTCTGCTCTCTCACAAACCGCAAAATGCAGAGGGCTTTTTCATCATGCTGGCGGAGCCGGATCCGAACACCTCGCAGGAAGAAATCATCGACAAAGTCTTCACATTTATCATTGACGTTTCCGGCAGCATGTCTGGGCAAAAAATCGAACAGGCCAAAGCCGCTGCACTGTTCACCGTCGATCATTTGAACGCCAGCGACCGCTTCAATGTGATCAAATTCAATTCCACGGTCACGAGATTCCGTTCGAATCCTGTGCTTGCAACGGACACGGAGATTACGGCCGCACGCAACTTCATCACTCAAATTCAAGCCACCGGCGGCACGGATTTGCAGGCGGCCTTGCTGTCGGGCTTGGGCCAGGACATGAGCGACACTACGGCCAACATCATCATCTTTATCACTGACGGCATTGCCTCGCTCGATCAACAGGCGGTGATCAACGCCAACACACACAATGTGCGCATTTTCGTGTTCGGTATTGGCAGCGACGTGAATCAAGCGTTACTCACCCAGGTTGCCGCGAATAACAACGGCATCGCCGAGTTTTTGGGCAACGACGAGGTTAATAGCCGCATCAGCGCGTTTTACAGCAAGATTCGCAATCCGTTGTTGCAAAACATTCGCATCGACTTTACACCGGCGGTGACGAGCGAAGTATATCCGTTGCAGTTGCCGGACATTTATGTCGGCGAGCAGCTCGTGGTGTTGGGGCGCTACGCTCAACCCGGGCCGGCGCAGGTGACGTTACTTGGCGCCGGCGCCGGAACGCCGGT
>SZPB01000317.1 GCA_030263535.1 Cytophagia bacterium CHB2 | reverse complement strand
GAAGCCGACGTTCTTCTTTGCCGCTGCCATGCCGTTGCCGCGAACCTCGATGTTGGCGTCGCGAATTTTGGCAGTGAAGCCGATGCCAAGCTCAAGTTTCTCCCTGCGGAGAAAATCATACCGGTAAATCAAACGATAGGAGTTGAACTTGTAAGTTGCGTCCAATGGTGTGTTGGCGGGAAACGTCTTGCCTGTAAAAATGAGATCGGCGTCCAACCGGCCGGTGGAATTGATTGACAGCGGCGCCAGCAAAACTCCCAAATGGTGGCGAGGATTGAAATCGTAGAAGACGCGAATCCGATAAAAAAGCGTGCGCTCGGCTTGCAACTGGTCCGAGAGGGAAAACAAAGTTCCTCCCTTGCCAGGAATGCGCACGTCGTTGTAGCCGCTGAAAACAGGGCCGGTTTCAATGTCCAGCCTGACTTGTGAAAAAACCGGCGGCGCGAGAATGAGAAGAATGAAGAGTGCAATGATGCTGTTGGCTTTGTGCATATTGTTTTCCTTATTGGCTTTTGATATTCCTGGTTGCGAGCCATTTCACGAGAGGAAGTAGTGAAATGGCTTTGAAGCATTTGGCTTGGTTATATAAATGAGCCGTGCGCAATGACGTAGCGCAGGCTTCTTGTCCCATGTCACTAACTTTTTGCGATTTACGCTTTGAGTTCTTTTGCGATATTTTTTTCGCGCCTTGTTGCGGTCGCCGAGGAGATATGAATATATGTTCGTGGCCGCGTCCTCACCGCTCGTGGCTCAAGCCGCGGCAGTTTGCATTGGCGTAAGCGCAACAGCAGGCGCTGAAGAGCTTCTGCGATCTGTTCGGGATTATCTGTCGCACGAAGGTTGATAAGCTCGCGACGCAATCGTCGCCAACAACGCGTAAAGCTCAGTGCACGACTGCAACGGCGCTTGGCGCATTCGCTTTGCCGCTGCGATTGACCATGCGAGTGTAATTGCCGCGCGCGACCAACTCGCGCATGACGGATAGCACCAAAGGCCCTATTCCGAAGATGACGCGGCGTTCCGGAGTTTTATTCAACATATTTTATCATCGTGCTGCTTAAAACCTAGAGCATAGGATGTTCCGTTTCACGTCTGCATTTTAAGATACAAAATCTCCCTGCAAAAGCCTTGACTCAAGTCAAGAAACAAAACTTTGCAAGAATTTAGCCGTTTGAAGTATTCGCCCACTGAAATGGAAATCCCACTGAATTGAACTCAAAAAGCTTAATTTCTGTGGAATTTCTATTTCTGAGGGCGTTTTTTTTGTTCTGGGTTCATTTAGCTAAATTCTTGCCAAAACTTTTTCAACCGGCTATTTGCTGCAACTGCGATTGATTGCGGATGACAATCTGTTTACCTTGAACGGAAATCAGCCCGCGATTTTCCAACTCGTGCAAAGACCGAGAAAGCGTTTCAGGGATAGTGCCAAGGAAGGCGGCCAGGGTGGCTTTAGAGATGGGAAGTGTGAGAGTGGTGTGAGAGGTTCGTTTTGCCTCCTCCGCCAAATAACGGGCGAGGCGAGCCGTGACTTCTTTGAGCGAGAGTGATTCAACCAGATTCACCAACTGGCGCATGCGTTTGGCAAAAGCGCCCAGCATCCGCATGCAAATTTCAGGATTGCCGTGCAGCAGATCAACAAACGCTTGCTGCGGAATAAACAGCAGCCTGGTATCTTCCAGCGCCTGCGCGGTTACGGGATACGGCCCGCCGGTGAACAACGGCACATCTGCAAAAAGTTCGCGCGGCCCAAGCAGGTGAATGATTTGCTCTTTTCCCTCCGGATTCGTTTTAAAAGCCTTGACGCGCCCGCTGAGCACAAGGTACAAGCCGGCATAGGGATCATCTTCCATGAAAACGATCTCATTGCGTTTGCAAGCCCGCACGGTGCTCTGCCGCATGAGCTGGCGCAACTCCGCAATGCTCAATGCGGAAAAAAGCGGCAACTCGCGAATGCTGGGCTTGAGATCGTCGGAAGGCATATTGCTGGGTTCAGTATCGCTGCTTGGTGGTGATCAATTGTTGGGACTTGCTCTCAAACAGCCAGCATTTTGGGCGCAATATGATCAGAATCATTTCCCATGTCATCTGATATCCGCGTGAGTATAAATCCCCTCAAAACAATTCAAGATGAGCCAGACTCTTGCGTCAATGCGGCAGCGCTCGCCGGTTTGATCGTGAGGCGCTTTGTTGCTTTCTGGCCATTTTGGGCCGCCTCATATTGAATTCTGATTTTGGAATGAACCCACCCGTTCTCTTCATACAATTGAAAGGCGTACTGCTCGCCAAACATGATCTCCAGCCGTTGTTTGATATTCTCCAACGACGTGCCGTGCACCTCCTCCTTTCCCGTCTCCTCCGGAACATGCTTGACCAAAGCCCCGGTATTGGAAACATCGATTGACAGTGTGCCCTCCTGCAAGACAATCGACACCAGGACTTTCAGCGGCAGCGGACTGGTTTGCATGCCGTATTTGATGGCATTTTCCACCAACGGCTGAAACAAAAATGCCGGCACGAGGCATTTGCGCGCCGCTTCCTCGATCGCGAAGGATACCTCCAGCGAATCGCCAAAACGGATTCTCTCGATGTGCAAATAGTTGTTGACGGCCTTGATTTCTTCATCGAGCGATGCCGTAACCTTGTTGAAGTTGAGCAACGTGTAGCGGAAGAACTCCGACAACTCCGTGATCATTTGCCAGGCGCGATCCTTGTCGAGCAGGATCATCGAGCGAATCGAGTTGTGCGCATTGAACAAAAAATGCGGATTCATCTGGTAGCGCAACAATTTTAATTGTGCAAGATTGGCCAGCGCGGTGGCATGCAACGCATTTCTTTTTTGCATTTGATAATCATAAAAATGTTTGATGATCAATAACAACACCGCAAGTCCTAACAGCTTGAACCACCAGGTTTGCCAAAATGGCGGCGTGATCGTCACCTGCAGCTCGGCGCCCTGCTCATTCCAAACGCCGTCATTATTTGCAGCTTTGACGCGAAAGGTATACTTGCCGGGATTGAGATTCGTGTAGGTTGCGAAGCGCCGGTTTCCCACCCAGTTCCAATCATCATCAAACCCCTCCATTTTGTAGGCATATTGATTGTGCGCGCTAATGGCATAGTTCAACGCGGCAAATTCAAACGAAAAAACCGAATAGCGATGCGAGAGCGTGAGGGCTTTGGTTTCGGTGAGGGACTTTTTTAAAATGCCGTCGGGTCCGCCGATCTCCACCGGCCGGTTGAAGATGTTCAAGCGCGTGATCACCACCGGCGGCACATAGGCATTTTCGCGAATATTTTCGGGATAAAATGCGGTAACCCCGTTGATGCCGCCGAAAAACATTTCGCCGTCGCGGGTTTTCATGAAGGCGTCATAACAAAATTGATCGCTTTGCAGGCCGCTCGCCTGATAGTAGGTTTTGATCGCCCCGGTTTGCGGATTGAATTTGACGAGACCATTGGTCGTGCTCAGCCAGAGATGCCGTTGTTCATCTTGCAGAATGCCGTAAATCACATTGCTCGGTAAACCGTCTTGCATCGTGAATGCTTTAAACGTTTCGTCGGCGCGATTGAAATAGTATAAACCGCCGCCGGTCGTGCCGATCCAGAAATTGCCCGCTTCATCTTCAAAAATCGGGCGAATCTCGATGGTGACGATATTTTTGATGGGAAGCTGGTAATGTTTGAACTCCCGAGTTTTTTTATTCCAACGGCCCAGACGCCCGCGATTGGATCCAATCCAAATATTGCCCTGGCGATCCTGCATTAATGCGCTGATCATGCGATAGCCCGGCATGTCGAGCGCGCTGAAAAAATGCCGGCATTCTCCGGTTTTTCGTTCGAGAATATCCAGGCCGCTTTCGAAAGTCCCCACCCAGAGATCACCGTCATCATCAAGCAGCAAGGCCATCACATCGTTGCCCGCCAGACTGGAAGGCTCATCGGGACGATTCTGATAATGGGAAAACCGCTTGGTTTCGCGGTCAAAATAGTTAAGCCCACCTTGAAAGGTGCCGATCCAAAGATTGCCGCTTTGCTCTTCGAGCATGACCTTGATGTTGTTGACGCTCAAGCTGTGCGGGTCGCGGCTGTCATGTTTGTAATACGTGAACAATCCAGTTTCACGATCGAGATGATTCAACCCGCCTTCTTCGGTGCCGAACCACAAATCGCCGGCGCGATCTTCCAAAATCGCGTACACGACCTTGTTGTTTAGAAAACGGCGATCATACGCTTTGGCTTGATAGTGCACAAAGCTGCCGATATTGATGTTGATGAAATTCAATCCGTCGCGCGTCCCCACCCAGTAATCACCCTTAGCATCTTTAAAGAGGCATTGCACGGAGTTATGGCTCAAGCTGTAGGGATTGTTGGGATCATGCTGGTAGTGCCTGAAGCGTTGCGCAGCGAGGTCAAACTTGTACAGGCCGCTGCGATTGCCAACCCACAAATGGCCGTCCTCGGCGTCAAGAATGGCTCGAATCGTGTTGCTTTCGGAGTGATTCCTCTGCGGGAAAAATTGGCGAAACGTTTTTTTTGTGCGATCAAACAAATTCAAACCGCCGAACGTCGTGCCGATCCACAAATTGCCCTGCACATCTTCATAGATCGAACGGACATCGTTATCGCCCAGGCTGGCAGGATTTTGGGCGTCATGCTCATAGCAAACGAAATCCCGGCGATCGCGATCAAACAGCCAGAGGCCGTGATTCTGCGACCCTACCCACAAATTGCCTTGCCGATCTTCATAAACGACATTGACGATCTTTGCGCGCGCCGGCGCCGCAGCGAGGTGTGCCGGCGCGTAGTTGGTCGCCTTTTTATGCGCAAAATCGAAAAGATCAAGGCCGTTGCTGGTGCCCAACCACAGGTTGCCGCGCCGATCTTCGATGATGGAATTAACATCCTGGCTGCTGATTTTAATTTCAGAAGAAGAGTCCGGGGTAAAATGCCGAAAGGAATTGGAGTCACGGTCAAAAAGATTAACGCCCCCTCCCTCTGTTCCGATCCAGAGATTGCCCTTGCTGTCTTGCATAACCACGCGCACGAGCTGCGCGGACAAACCCTGCGCCTCATTGGGTTTCCAGCGATATGCGGTGAATTCATAGCCGTCAAATTTGTTCAAGCCGTCATTGGTGCCCAGCCACAAAAAACCGCGATTGTCTTGAAAAATGCTGTTGACCTTGCTGTGCGACAGCCCGTCATCAATGGAAAAGCATTCGAATTTTAGATCGTTTTCCTGAGCCCAAAGAAATGAAGAAAGAGCCATCATCACAAGCAGGGTGCTCATGCCGCTCATGCGCCTTTTACGCCTTGGTCTTGCAAACCCCGCCATGAGGCAAGAAAAAGTTTGAGAAAAAATTTCTCCGGGATTCAATTCGGTGATCCTTTCGACACCCACAGGACGTTTATTTGCAGAACCCGGCTGTGCCGAAGCTTCTTGCCAAATCTTGCGTTCACTTTTCATAATTCTACCCGTTTCTTCATAGCCGCTCGGTGGTGGTCAATTTAACACTTTTTTGAGTGATGTCAATGAATTCTCCACGTCCAACTTCTCAGCAACTCATTGACCGGTCGCTATAAGTCCACCGTTTTTCACGAAGTACATGATTTGAGCGGCCGGTCAATCTCTGTGGTTTGAAGAAAGAATCTCGATGTCGGGAGGAATTTCTGACCGTTCACCAGACTAATTTACCGCTCACATGTTCAGTATTGCTCGGCCAATAAGGTTTTGTTACGTTGCGCCGCCATTCTATGCGAAATTCTCACCCGCCATCGCAGGAGTAGCGGAGTGCAGCAACCAGGATAAGTCATATGAAGACATTCAAAACGCTCATCGTCGATGATGAGTGGCTTATTCGTTTAGAGTTGAAGCGCTTATTGAGCGACTACCCCAACATCAATGTTGTGGGAGAAGCCGCAAACCTGACGGAGGCCGTCCTAGCCTTTCACGAAAAGAAACCCGATCTCATTTTCTTGGATATTCAAATGCCCGGAGGCTCGGGCTTTGATTTTTTGGAACAAGTCAAAGGCGACTTTAAGATTGTTTTTGTAACCGCTTTCACTCACCACATCACACGCGCGAAAAAATACAAAGCGGTTGACTATTTATTGAAACCGATCAGCAAGGATAGACTCGCCCGCGCCATACAGGAATTATTGAATCCTGTTCGCAGCCGCGAGTAAATCTGTTTGCGTTTGTGCTCGGGTTAAATTTGTTGCAAGAATTTAGCTAAATGAACCCAGAACAAAAAAACCGCCCACAGAAATAGAAATCCCACAGAAATTAAGCTTTTTGAGTTCAATTCAGCGGGATTTCCATTTCAGTGGGCGAAAACTTCAAACGGCTAAATTCTTACAATTTGTTCGAGCGCCGGCATTTCGAGAAAATCCCTGTGCGTGCTTGATAAGCAGAATCCTGGCGGCGCCGCTGCGCCAACACTCTGTTACCTGAACTTGTAGAAAGGCTCTCAGGAATGTTAGGATTGCCATTTAAATAACTTACTCATTTTCTTTAAACCGCTAATCAACGCGAATGGTCGCTAATGCTTTTTAATTCGCGATGATTCTCGTCTATTCGCGGTTGGAGATTGGGAAAGTTATTTAATCGTCGAGCCTTAGTAAGACTCATGCGCAACAGGCAGTTGTAAGCATTATCATCTCGATCGGCGAAGTTTCTCGCGTTCATCTGTCGTGTCATCATTGGCAAAAGCGAGATTTCCAATAACGCTATTACCCCCCCTTCGCGTGACTGACCGGCCGCATTGCGTGGCCGGTCAGTCAATTACGATTTGTGAGGAAACCATATGAAAACATTGCTTGCCAAGAAAATCTGGACCGCGCTGTTTCTCCTGATTTCGACTTCGGCCTTCGCGCAAGGCATTTTGCGCGGCGTGGTGAGCGATTCTGCCACGGCCGAGAGGCTGCCGGGCGCCAACGTCTTTCTGGTGGGAACGGCTTTGGGCAGCGCCACAAACTTGGAAGGCGCTTATCGCATCGATCGCATTCCGGAAGGCTCATACACCCTCAGAGTATCTTACATCGGCTATCGCATGCGCGATCTTCCGGTGACGGTACAAGCCAATACTTCCACCGTGATCGACGTCAAATTATCCGCGGAGATTCTGCAAGGCGCAGAAATCATCGTTACCGGTCAGGCCGTCGGCCAGGCAGCAGCCATTAATCAACAACGCACCTCCAGCACGATTATCAATGTCGTTTCCGAAGAAAAGATCCGGGAATTGCCCGACGCCAACGCCGCTGAATCCATTGGCCGATTGCCCGGCGTTTCCTTGTTGCGATCGGGCGGCGAGGCCAACAAAGTCATTCTGCGCGGCCTGGAAGACAAATTTACCACCATCACGATCGACGGCGTGAAAATTCCGGCAACCGATGCCACC
>SZPB01000316.1 GCA_030263535.1 Cytophagia bacterium CHB2 | reverse complement strand
GACGTTATACACATTCACGTAGATGCCCTGCGCCGTTTCAGGGCGCAAGTAAATGACGTTGGCCGCGTCTTCCACCGGACCCATGAACGTTTTGAACATGAGATTGAACAGCCGCGCTTCGGTGAATTTGCCTTCTTCCGCGCATTTGGCCGCTTTGCGGCCTTTATAGGCGGGCGAGGCACACATCGCGCCTTCGATTTGATCGGCGCGGAAACGGGCCTTGCATTCTTTGCAATCCACCATGGGGTCGGTGAAATTTGCCACATGGCCGCTCGCTTCCCACACGCGGGGGGGCATGAGAATCGAGGCGTCAAGCCCTTCGATGTCGTCGCGCGTCTGCACCATCGCCTTCCACCAAAAGTCTTTGACGTTGCGCTTCAGCTCGACGCCCAGCGGGCCGTAATCATAGCAACTGTTCAAGCCGCCGTAAATTTCGCTGGATTGAAAAATAAAACCGCGGCGCTTGCACAGCCCCACGAGTTTATCCATGAGTTTTTTGTCGTCAGTCATGTTCGGTTTTTGCTTTGCCTTTGTCAAAGTAATCGTTGGGTCGTTTTTGTCTGCTCGAAAATATACTCAGTTTCTCGCCAAAAACCAATCAACTCTTTTGCCGGGTTTGCAAGTCTTGTTTAATCTCTTTAACAAATTTTAATGATGAAAGCGCGCCGGCTTCCTCCAAATGATGCGAAAGGTAGGCGCGAAAGAAAGCGGCAATCTCCGCGGTTGCGGCCGGGGAAATTTTGAATCGCGTCAGTTTGGCCGGCGGCCACGTTTGAAAATTCGAGAGCACGCGCAGGCTCTCGCCGCTGAGCGGCAAAGCGCCGGTGTGCCCGGCGCAGTTGGGGCAAATGAAACCGCCGCGCGTCACGTGAAAATGCCAGACAGCAGCATCGCCGTGCTCACCCGAGGCCGTGCTGGGCGTTTTGCAATTCAAACAATACTGCAAATTGGGGGCAAGGCCGAGCATGCCCAGCAACTTCATCTGAAATCCCCAAAAGAGCAGGCGCGGCTCCTGCGCTGTGTTCATCGCGCGCAGCGTTTCCAGCAAAACGGGATACAAGCGCGGTTTCGCCTCGACGCCGGCTTGCGTCCGCCGGATCAATTCGCAACAAGCGGAGGCATAGCCCAGCTTTTCCAAATCCGTCTGCAATTCCGGAAAGCCCTCGAGACGCTCTGCTTGACTCATGAATTGCAGCTCGCGATTCTCCTTCTCATAATAGACCAGATGAACGACGGAGAACAATTCCAGGTTTCCGCGCAGCCGGCTTTTGCTGGTGCGCGCGGCTTTGGCGTCGAGTTTAAGCAGGCCATGCTCGCGCGTGAACAGCGTTACCAGTTTGCTCGATTCGCGCACGTTCATCGTGTGAATGACAATGCCTTCGGCTTTGACGATGCTCATAATCAGCAAAAAGTCTGAAACCGCGAAGTTTTGAGGCAAGCACCCTGAGATGGAAAAAACATGCAAAGGCGCGAAGCCGCAGAGATACCGCAAAGAAGAGTTTTGATGCGTCTTTGCGAAATGATATTTGTCCTTTTTCTGCAGCGATTGAATCAATCATCTGCAATCTGATTGCCGGCGAGCGCAGGTTGTTGTTGCGTCAAGCAATGCAGCGTGCCAAAGCCCCAGACCAAATCCACGGCATGTATGCCGATCACCGGGCGATCGGTAATCAATTCTGTCAGGATGCCAAGCGCATGGCGATCATTGGCATCATTGAACGTGGGGACGAGCACTGCGGCATTCGCGATGTAGAAATTCGCATAGCTCGCGGGTAAACGTATGCCTTTGAAGTAAAGCGGCGCCGGCATGGGCAGGGGGATGACGTTGATTTTTGCGCCGTTTTCCAGGCGCATATCCTGCAGCCGCTCGCGGTTTTCCTGCAACGGTTTATAGTTTTCATCGCCAGGATTTTTTTCCTCCACGAGCACGACGGTGTCGGGCGTCACAAAACGGCAGAGATCATCAACATGGCCGTGGGTGTCGTCGCCGGCGATGCCTTTGCCCAACCAGAGGATATTCGTAACGCCGAGATAATTGCGCATCATCGTTTCGATTTCCGCGCGGCTCATGCCCGGATTGCGCACTTGCGTGACGGGGTCAAGCAGGCATTCCTCGGTGGTGAGCAGCGTGCCGCGACCGTTCACGTCGATGCTGCCACCCTCCAGCACGAAATCTCCGCCGTTATGTTGCGCGCGAAAAATTTTGCAGCCGAGAACCTGCGCCGCGCGCGGCGGCACAGTGTTGTCTTTTTGCCAATCCGAATAGCGCGCCCAGGCATTGAAACCGAAATTGACAATGGCCAATTCAGATGCGGGCCGTTCGCGGGTAACGAACATCGGGCCGAAGTCGCGCGTCCAGCCGCGGTTGGTAGGAAAGCGAACGAACGCGATGCGCTTCAAATCAACGCCGGCTTGAGTCAGCAGTTTATGAGCTTTGGCTTCATGCTCCCGGGTTGCGACGATAATGCGCACCATTTCTCCGGGGGCGAGCTTGCGCACGATTTCGCCGTAAACCCATTGAATCGGAGCGAATTTGCCCGGCCAATCCGTGCGATTGTGCGGCCAGCCCAGCCAGGTGGCCTGATGTTTTTCCCATTCCGCGGGCATGCGAAAGCCCAGGCTTGCCGGCGTGTTAGCCTCTTGCGTTAAGATTTTGTTTGCCACGGCTCCTCATTCAGAAAACGCGCTTTGATGTCACCATACGCATCGATGCGCCGGTCGCGCAGAAACGGCCAATTGCGTCGAATCTCTTCGAGATGCCCAAGATCGATCTCACCGAGTAAAACTTCTTCTTTGTCCTCACTGCCTTCAGCCAGCAACACGCCTTGCGGATCACAGATAAACGATGATCCCCAAAATTGAATGCCGGGCCCTCCAGCGGCAGGAATCTCGTGGCCAACACGATTGACAGCCGCGAGGTAAATGCCGTTGGCAATCGCGTGTCCGCGTTGCACGGTGCGCCAGGCGTCGCGCTGCGCTGCGCCGTATTGCGCTTTCTCGTGCGGATGCCAACCGATAGCGGTCGGATAAAACAAGAGGCTCGCGCCGCGCAAGGCCGTAAGCCGCGCACCTTCGGGATACCATTGATCCCAGCAGATCAGCGTGCCGATGCGCCCGACTTTCGTATCAAATGCCTGAAAGCCAAGATCGCCGGGCGTGAAATAAAATTTTTCATAATACGCCGGATCATCCGGAATGTGCATCTTGCGGTAGAGTCCGATGATCTCGCCGTTGGCATCGATGATGGCAGCGCTGTTGTGATAAACTCCCGGGCCGCGGCGCTCGAACACGGGCGCCACCAGCACGACCTTTTGTTCGTGCGCGACAACTTGCAAGGCTTTGGTCGTCGGTCCCGGCACCGGTTCTGCAAGATCGAACAAGGCCACATTTTCCGTTTGGCAAAAATACTGCGAGCGAAACAGTTCGGGCAGGCAAATGACTTGCGCGCCTTGCCGCGCCGCTTCTTTGATCCAGTGAGTGGCGACGGCAACGTTCGCCTCGCCGTCTTTGCTCATGGCCATTTGCACGAGGCCGACGGTGAATTTTTGGGGAGTGGGCATCTCATCTTTCCTAATTTATAGTGTGCAGCGTGACGATTTTTTAACCAAAAAGTCAGCGAATGTCAAGCAAAAACTCGCCGCTTGCTGTGGCACAAGGCTTGTAATCAAAGTGCGCCCCCAAGCTGGCGAGCGTATTTTTTCGAATTTTGGGAGAATAACTCCAATAAAACGCAGGGCACCAGCGGGGCTTGCCTGATTTGGTTTGTGAGATCTGAGGCATGCAATCACGAAGCTGTAAATTCAGTTTCGGATTTGTATGAGCTGCAATCCGACCTCTTTCACCTGGCCGCACGGACGCGGAGATTTTGACGTGTTCACACGCCGGCTATGCCATTTTCCCTGATCAGGACGATCCTCTAACGATACACGACAATGAAGCGCATGCATTCCTATTTGCGGATAATTTTGTGCCTGGCAATCATCGTCGCGGTGCTCGGTACGGCGACGATGAGTTTCACCGACGACCGGGTGGCGTTGCGCACGCATTTCTTCACGGATAGCGGCGGCTTGTTGGTGCGCTCGCCTTCGTTGCAATTCGTTAAAGATTTGGCGCGCAATACGGCGCTCACGCTGCAATACAGTCTTGATCAAGTCACCATTCCACCGTATCGCGGCATCTCGGCAAAACCGTTGCCGACGGACGGCATTACCGGCGCCTCGAAACCCGTGGACGCTGCGAATCCCAATGCGAATTACATCAAAAACAGAAATGAAGTTGTTGGCAGTTTAAGCGCCGAGCGCTGGGCCGCAACGATTTATTATTCCGGTGAGAATGATTATGTCGGTCGTTTGCTCGGCGTCGGCTATAATCAAGATTTCAATCAAAAAAACACCAATCTGGCGCTGTCCGCCAGTTTCGGTTGGGATACTATAAAACCTTTGGGCCGCGACACCGCGTTTACGAAACGAAATTTTATTTTTGATGCGACGATTACGCAGTCACTATCACCGGTAACCAGTATGCGTTTTGGCGCGGATATTTCCAGCGCCAGCGGTTTTCAAAGCAACCCGTATCGCACCGTTTTTGTGAACGGGGGTTACACGTTGGAGACGCATCCGCAGCAGCGTTTGCGCATGGCCGGCTTTGTGAAGCTCAACACCTTCCTCAAACCGGCGAACGCTGCCGTGTGGCTGGATTACCGGCTGTACGGCGATGATTGGGGCGTTCGTTCGCATACACTCGGTTTGAAATTTTATCAAACCATGTCAAAGCGGCTGCTGCTGCGGTATCGCTACCGGTTTTACACGCAAACCAGCGCTTATTTTTACCGGATTGATTATCCGCTCGATCGCCTGACGACGTATTTCACGGCCGATTACAAACTCGAGCCATTCAACTCCCATCTCTTTGGCTTTCAAGTCGAGTATCAATTGGACAGACTGGGCGCACAACTCCCGTTACTCGATCGCTCGACGCTCGAAATCAAATACGAGCGCTTTTTTACCTCCAATAATTTCACGGCCAATATTTATCAGGTCGGTTTGAATTTCAGTTACTAACCGGCGCTTGCCGTCCGTTCAAAAATGCTGTTTGTTCAAAAGAACGTCTCCAATGAACAAGCAGGCATGAGGAACGCCAGCGCAGCCGCCGGAAGAGGAGATGCCCATGAACAATAAGTGGTGTAAGTTGCTTTGGCTGTTTAGCATGATTTATTTATGGTTTATCGGTGTGCCGGCATTGGGCCAGACGCCGTCTCCGAAAGCGCTGGGCTATCACCAGGTCGCGGCAAACGAGCCGATGGCGTTGGCGCTGCTGCTCGAACGAATACGAGACGGCATCGAAACAAATGATCCCTACTTGTATCTCAATGCGCTGGCAGAAGATTATCACGAAGCGCCGCTTGCTCAAGCAGCAGATGCAGAAGTCTTGCAAAAAAATGGCGATCATTTGCTCACAAAGCTTGGGCAATTAAATGGGCGCGCCGCTTTTCTGCAGGCTGCTTTGCGCCGTGAATCCGCCGGACGCGCACGCCGTGAGGCGCGTTTGGAAACATCAAATGTTTCATACGAAAAGGACCTGGCTTTTTGCACGCTTCGCGTTCGCGACGCCGGCGGCGTTCTGGCGCGCAGCGAGCTGCGGTTTCAACATCGAGGCGGCCATTGGCAGCTTGTGCAAGCAGAAGGCTTGTCTTATCTACCCGCATTTTTTGCGTCGTCCGCCGCAGAGCAATTAATAAAAACGATTGCCGAGGGCTTCTCCGTGCTCGCGGGCGTTTCTGCGCCTTCTTCCAAAACTTTTCTCGCCCAACCGATCTCCCGCGCATATCAAATCAACACGCTTTCACGCAGCGTAACGGCAGAGAAGCTGCAGCGCCGCCTCTTCAGCATGTCACATGGAAGCGCCTTGTTTGCACAAGTTCAAGAACGAACGCAATCGCCATATGTGATTGCCAATTATGTGCAATTCATTACCGATCCAGCGTGGAATCGCATCGTTTACGGAGATTACCAACGCTGGATCAAAGCCTGTGATGCAAAAGATACTGGCGTGGCGCTGCAACGGCCCACTGGCATCGTGACGGATCAACGAGGATTTGTTTATGTCGCAGACACTGGCAACCGGCGCGTGCTCATCTTGCAGCTTGCCGGTGCGGCGCACGATCTGTCGTTGGTTTATCGCGGCGTTATTGGACAGGATGAATTGTTGCAACCGGTGGAATTGGCCTGGGATGATCGCGGCACCATCTTCGACAAGAATGATGACCTGTTGTGGGTTGGCGATGCCGGAGATGCCACGCTCTTAGCATATCGTATTGGCGATGAATCGAATTCTCGTCTTGTGCATTATCATCATGAAGATTGGCGCAATCTTTCCGGTCTTGCGTTGGGCCGTTTTGGAGGCCGCAGCGACGGCCACATTTATCTCGCGGATGCGGGCACGCGGCAGGTTTATCGACTCTACTTCGATGGTGAAACGATCGCCGTTTTGAATACCTATCAAGGCGAGGCCGAGATGACGCCGGGCGCGTTGGCTTCCGATCACTGGGGTAATGTTTATCTCACCGATACGGCCATGCGCAAAATTCAAAAATTTTCTCCCGCGCTGAACTCGCTTGCCGTGCTGGCAACTGACGATACCAACTTTCAGCCACTGCGCTTCAATCCGTTGTTCGGCAGCGTGATCCTGGCTGATGGCCGGCAATTGTGGTCAGGATATGATCAAGCATTTCTTCTGGAAAATTGGACCGAGCAATCCGGCGGACGGCGCTACGAGCTTGGCATTGAATTTCAGCTCAAGCAAGCGCGCCTGTCACCGGAACTATCCGAATTACAGCTCGACGGCGTATTAACGGATGAAGGCCATTTAACAATTGAAGTGGTATCTGCCAAAAGTAATGAGTCCATGGCTGTGCTAGCCGCTTCCTGGCAAAACGCCGGTGAGTTGCGCATGATTTGGGATCGCCGTCAAAGCAATGGCGAGATGATTGCGCCCGGCCATTACAAGCTGCGCCAGACGCTGCAATCCACTTACAACAAACCGCCGGGTGTCGAAGAGAGTTCGGTTTTTTATCTGCCGTTGTATTACTACGAGGATTGCGGCGCAAGCGCAGCGCATGACGTTCATCGCATTCGCGGTCGCCGCCTTGCTGAAAACAATGCGCCTGAACAAACCGTGGTTACAGATGCACAAGAAGTCATTTATAGTTTCGATGATCTGCGCCCGGGTGTTTCTTACGAAGCGCGCGCGCGCTATGTCAGTTACTTCGGTGTTGTTGAACAAGCCTTTTACGCTGATGAAAATGAGTTGCATGCGCCCGTCAATGTCGGACGTGAAGCCTTTACCAGCGGCTGGCTGGAGATTCCGCCAGAAGCCGTGCGCGATGGCCGTGTGCAATTGCGCATCGT
>SZPB01000315.1 GCA_030263535.1 Cytophagia bacterium CHB2 | reverse complement strand
TCGGCCAGGCCTACGGCGGGCGCGTCGTGCGCGCCCCGCACTGCGCCGATTTTCAATTCCGCAACAGCCGTTGCAATTGTTTCGGACGCCACGATAGCCGGTGCACCCAATTCTTTTTGCAGCCATTCCGCCACGGCCAGGCCCTCCCACATCGGATTGTTTTCGGTAGTTAATGTGAGATGCCCTTGCGCAGGATGCACAGCCGCCGGCGCCGCAAGCCCGACGGCATGAATCCGGCTTGCCAAATCACCGGCAACCATTTGCGCACTTTTCCAAATGCTGCACAAAACTGGCAAAATATCCTGGGCGTTGTCTCCGTGTTCGAGAGGCTGGCCGAGATCGGCGAGTAATAGTTGAAAACCGTCGCCTAAACCGGCTTGAATGAATGAGGCTTGCAGATTGAGGCCGAGATAAAGCGGAGAATTTGTGTTTGCGTCCGTGCGAACTGTTTTCATAAAAATCTTAATTCTTTAGATCTGCCATCACTAAAACGGGCGACTCAGCCTTGGATTGTTTAAGCTCATGCGCCCCCAGCGAGATAATTTGTGAGGAATTAACCAATCCCGAAAAGTCAATGAGCCGCGGCCCAATAGCAAGATGAATCGCTGGAATATGCGCGCCGCTGTCACCGTAATGCGTGAACGTTTCAAGAAACTGCTTCATGCGTTCGCGGCCGTCGCCCGCCGTCATTTCCAAAAGCTCGGCGCGCTCGAATGTGAGGCGAACGACGCCGTGCTGATCGACAATCACAATGGGCTGCTGCTTGTGCTTGATCAAGCCGAACATCCGGGTGACCACTTTCGGCGCGGTAAAAGCCGTGAAAAAATCAGTTTGCGCCAGCGTGCGAATTTTATCGGTTTCTGTTTCCAACGTGGCGGCCGCAACATTGGAACGTTGATGCGAAGGCACGGGACGGCGAATTTTTTCCAGCAAGCGCGCTTCGGTCGCGCCGGTCGCAATCGCGCGCACCAGGCTGCGCCGCGTATCCACTTCGATTTTGACATCAACCGTTTCGGGCGAGGCGCCCATGGCCAGCACCATGGCTTCGGCATCCTGCCGCAGGCTCAACAAATCGGCTTCCGAAGGATTTACCAGGCTGCGTTCAATAGTCTCGCGAATCATGGCGAGCGCCACGCCGATCGCCGAGAAAATGGAGTTGTTGGGCGCCAAAACATAAGGAAGATTCAAGAGCCACGCGGTGTAAGGCACAATGGTCGAGGCGCCGCCGCCCGCACCGATCAAACGCAAATTCTCGCGCTGCAATTCATGCCGGTCAATCAACTCTTGCACGGCGGCAGCTATGCGTTTACACCCCAGACGCAAGATCGCTTCCGCGGCCTTATCCGGTGTTTGATCGAGTAAACGTCCCAATTTCGTGAAACTCATACTCACATTTTTTTGGCCGCCGCGGGCATAATCATGATCCGGAACCAAACCCATTTGATTGGCCGCGCCCGTGACGGTGAGCGCAAATCGTTTGCCTTCCTTGTGCAAAAAAACATAATCCGGAGGATCGCCGGGATTCGGCGCACCCAGCGTAGGCTCGGCGTCATGCAGATCGAGAATCGAGCTAAAGGCTTCATAGGGCATGCCGGCAATGTGTGCGCTGCGCGGACCAACCTCGGAAATCTCGCCGTTACGAACTCGAATCATGCTGCCGCCGGCCACGCCGATCGTGCGCGTGTCGAGAGCTTTGACATACAATTTATGTGAGCCGATGCGCGCCGTCCGCACCTCAACCTGGCCGTGATGAATCAAACTGATGTCGGTGCTGGTGCCGCCGACTTCCAAAAAAATGCCTTCCGAGACGGAGGCGTACATCAAGGCGCCGGCAATGCCGGCCGCCGGCCCGGACAAGAGCGTCAGCACCGGGCGCTCGCGCATGCCTTTGACGTCCATAATGCCGCCGTCCGAGCGCATGATCATTAGCGGCGCGTGAATGCCGGTTTCACGCAGGCTGCGTTCCATCAATTCCGTGGTGGCAATCATCACCGGCAGAATGGCGGCGTTAATAACCGCCGTGCGCGTGCGCATCCGCAAACCATAAAGCTGGGAGATTTGTTGGGTCGAGGTGGCCGGCAGCCCCATGGCTTGCGCGATGTTGAGCACAAGCTGTTCGCGGCGAGGATTCTCAACGGAAAATGCTTCTGCGGCAACGATGGCGCCCGCGCCCTCCTGCTGCAATTCTGCAATGGTTTGTCGAATCACACTCTCGGTAAAATTACGCTTGGTATCGAGAAAGCGATAACACGTGGGCAGCATCTTGCCCGGCGCCAATTCGAGATCTTTGATATTCGTCTCGCGCCGCACCCGCATCGACTTCAGGCCGGCGCCCATGCCGATGATGCCGACACGCACCACGTCGCCTTCCAACAAAGCATTGGTCGCTTGCGTTGTGCTATGCGCGACCAAAACCACTTCTTCCGGCGCGATTCTACCCTTGCGCACCAGCTTGCGCAAGGCGGTCACAATGCCGTGCGCCACGCCTTCCTCTGCGCGGTGCGTGGTATGCGTTTTGGTATGCGCCAGAATGCTGAAGCTCGCGGTATCGATCGCAACAGCGTTGGTGAATGTTCCACCGACATCGATACCGATACGAATGCGTCTCATAAGATATGCTCGCCCGAGAGGGAGCCTCTCAGCCTGTTTTTTTCTCGACCAGCTCGATCAAAACGCCGGCCGCGCTGCGCGGATGCAGAAATGCGATGCGGCTGCCTTCCGCGCCGGGTGCGCCGGCATTCGGCAAAATTTCCATGCCCTCCTGGCGCAGCCGCGTCACCATCGCATCCAAATCAGCGACTTTGAAACAAATATGATGTATGCCTTCGCCGCGTTTATCCAGAAACTTCGCAATCGTGGAATCCGGAGAGGTTGCGGCGAGCAGCTCGAGGCGCGATTCGCCGACCTCGAACATCGCCACTTTGACGTTTTGTCCCGCCACTTCTTCAACATGTTGCGGCGGTGCAGCCATCAAGATCGTGTAGCGCGCCGTGGCAAGCTTCAGATCGCGCACCGCAATGCCGACATGGTCAATTTTTTCCAACACGCTAAGCGCAGCTCCTTCTTAAAAATTGGGGCAAAAGTATTAAAGGCAGGCATGAATTGCAAGGATTACAACGCCTCAGATCGAAAATAAAATCGCGCTGTAACTTTTGACGAAACGACTCTTGATTCGAGCCACGACTCAGCGCATCCTGGCGGAAATCGTGTTCGGGGGCGTATTCGTCGTGGTTATGCGAGAAGTCACAGTCGCGCGAATTTTTGCGCCGGTGTGAATCGAAACGCTGCCGAACATCAAGGTTTCAAAGCGGGCATGATGCAACCCGGCGTCTTCCAATCTCACCCGCAATTCTTCGGGTGTGACAAAAATGGCGACGGAATGCGGCAGATAACTATAAGCATCTTTTTGGCCGGACACCAGCGCGCCGATGCGGGGAACGATTTTTCCAAAATACCAGGCAAAGAACTGGCGAAACCAGGGATGGCGCGGACGCGTGATTTCCAAACTCGCAACCTTGCCGCCTTGCTTCGTCACCCGCACCATCTCACGCAAGAACGCATCAAGATGGGCGACATTGCGCAACGAAAATCCGGTGACCACGGCGTCAAATGTTTCATCGGGAAAGGGCAGCTTCAAGCCGTCGGCCACCGCGAGATGGATATAACCGCTGCGGCCTTTTTCTTTTTGAATTTTCCGCTGCGCATACGCCAGCATTTCACCGCTGAAATCGGCGCCAATGACGCCGCGTGCGCCGGCGGCCCGCGCCGACAACGCAATGTCGCCGGTGCCGGTGGCAATATCCAAAACCAAGGCATTTTTCGAAACTCCGGCATGTCGGATCAGGCGTTTGCGCCAGGATTGATCGCGTCCGAACGTCATGAGGCGGTTCATCAAATCATAACGCGGCGCGATGCGGTTGAACATTTCTTGCACGTAAGAGGATTTGTGCTGCGGGGTGTCGAAGCGGAAATCTCGGACAGGCATGATTGCTAGATTTGGCTTGATGATGGTTGATGGCATTGACAAAACTGATTAGCAACATACACCCGAAGCGTTGCTTTTGCGGAGCCGCGCGCCGGAAACTCTATTGCTCCGGTTCATTCTGCGCCCGCTGTTTCCTTTCCAGCTCTTCGACCTGCTGCAATCGCCTCTGCACTTGTTTGTGCAATTCCTGCAATTGTTGATACTGCACGTTCAAGGTTTTTTCATGTTCTTCGAGACGCGTTTCGCGTTCGGCCAGCTCACGCTGGCGCTCGGCATAATTTTTTTCGAATTCCGTGCGACTCCAAAATCCACGGCGCTCGAAATAACCCTTGAACAGCCAATTGTGTTTGAGCGCCTCCATGTTTTCAGCGAAACTGAAAGCGCCAGCGCGCGCCACCCGGCTCAACTCTGCCAACTCTTGATTCAACCGCGCAAGGCGATGCAGCGACGAATCGACTTGCGCGGATAACTCTTGATCCGAAATCATTCTTCCCACCAGGCCCTGGCCGCGCCGCATGTCATGTATCAACGCGGAGAGGGAGTCTCGCGTGCTGCTCACGGTTTCATAAGTCAAATCGTAGAGATCATCTTTATAAACCAACGCGCCCAGCGTGCCTTCGCCGGCTTCCACGCGGCTGATAATCGAATCCGTCAATGTGGAGACCTTGGTGAGCAACTCTCCCAACCGCCGGGTTTCAGCCGAAGCCGCGGCAAAGGCGGAGTCGCTGCGATCCGTCATGGAAACGAGATTATGATAAAATTCTTCGTCATAGACAAGCTTGCCGATCGTGCCTTCACCGCTGCGAATTTTTGACGTGATGCCGTCAAGGCTTACGGTCACCAATTGCATATAGCGCGCGGTTTCATCAAAACTGCCAAGAATGGCGGAAAGATCGATGGGACTGCGGCTGCTGATCGAATCGTAATCACTGACATGAAGCTGGCTGAGCGAGCCGCCTTTGACTGAAACGATTTTGTTGCCGACCAGTCCTTCGGTTTCAATCACGGCATAGGCGTCCTTACGGATCAGTCGTTGCGCATTCTGATCCAAACGCATGACGACAACGACTTTCGCGCCGGGAACCTCGGGCAAGGCAATCTTTTCCACGACGCCAATGTCAATGCCGGAAAGCCGCACCGGCGAGCCTTCGCGCAGGCCGGCAACCGTTTCAAACGGCACAACCAGGCGAAACGTCTGCTCGAAGATTTTCTTTTTTGTGCCGAGCAAAAAAATGGCCCACACCAACAGCACCAGCCCGCCGACTGTAAACAAGCCCAGCAAAAATAGTCTATTCTTTTTCATAGATAACTCATCCCCCGGTTAAGTTTGCAAAATATTGCCGCACGAACGAATGTTCATGGTTTTGTAATTCAAGGAACGTACCTTCGGCCACGATTTCACCTTCGTGCAACACCGCAATCCGGTCGGCGGTGCGGCGGGCGCTGGTCAGACTGTGCGTGATGGCAATCGAGGTGACGCCGGTTTCCTCATTCAAGCGCACCGCCAGGCGGTCAATCTCCGCCGTGGTGATAGGATCAAGTCCCGTAGTCGGCTCATCATACAAAATAATTTCCGGCGACAGCACCAGCGCGCGCGCGAGGCCGATGCGTTTTTGCATGCCGCCCGAAAGCTCTGAGGGATATTTGTGCATTGCATCCGCCATGCCGACAAAATTCAACTTTTCTCGAATGAGATCGCGGCGTTGTGCGCGCGGCAATTTCGCATAACGATCCAAATGAAATGCAAGGTTTTCTTCCACCGTCATGGAATCATATAGCGCGGCGTTTTGAAAGACATAGCCAATGCGCTTGCGCACGGCATTTAATGCCGCCTCGGGCAATCCGAGAATTTCTTCGCCATCGATTTTAATGCTGCCCTGATCCGGCGTCACCAATCCCACGATACATTTCAACAACACGCTTTTGCCGCTGCCGCTGCGGCCAAGAATCGCGGCCGCCGTTGCCCGGGGCACGGACAAATTCACTCCGCGTAAAACGAGCTGCTTGCCAAAGGCTTTATGCAGATTGCTTATTTCGATCATGACCGCAGACCAAGCCAGCTTGAACCAGCCCGCTTCACTCGTTGAAGTTTCTGATCATCCAAACAAAATAATCGTCAATTTGACCAACACAACATCGACAATGATAATCAACAAGGACGACACCACCACGGCAATCATGGCACTACGGCCCACGCCGTAGGTGCCGCCGGTGGTGTTATAACCAAGATAACAGGCGATCGTACCGATGATGAACCCGAAAATCGCGGTTTTTGCCAGCGCCGGCACGACGGTGGGAAAATTAAGAAAACGAAGAGCGGAATCAAAATAAAGTTTCAATGAAATGTTCTCCTCGACACGCATCGCCACAAAACCGCCAAACAAGGCCAGCGCATTTGCGTAAATCGTCAACACCGGTAACATGAGAATCGCGGCCATCACGCGCGTGGCGACTAAATAGCGAAACGGATCGAGCGCGGCAACTTCCATGGCGTCAATCTGCTCGGATACGCGCATGGCGCCCAACTCGGCGCCGATGCCGGCCCCCACTCGCCCGGAAACGACCAGTGCCGTAATGATGGGGCCGATTTCACGCAAGACCGCCACTGCGATCATGCTCGGCAACAAACTTTGGCCGCCGAAACGCGCCAGTGTGCTGCTCGTTTGCATCGCCAGCACCATGCCGATCGCCAATCCCGAAACGCCCACGAGCACAATCGATTTGCTGCCGATTTCGTGCATCTGCCGCAGCGTTTCATGCCAATCCTGCCACGGCCGCGAGAGGCAACGCAGGAAGCGACCGCAAAACAGAACGAAGCGCGCAATTGTTTCAAAAAATTTTATGAGCGTACGCATAACAACTTTTTGTTCATTGGCTTGGCATTCATTTTTTATAAACGTTGCAAAAGAGGAAATTGGCAAGTAGAAGTCATTTTATTAAGTGGGATTGTGGCGGGTTGGAGGAAAGGACGGATCGTTGCAAGGCTCACGCTTTACCGAGCAAATACATCTGCGTCAATGTCGGTTTGGCGCTGCCGCCTTTCGGTTCGCGTGTGACGGCGAACGCCGCAATATCCCCGCCGGTTTGAGGGAGATGCAACACCTGCACCGCGGCATAGCCGCTGCTATCCACCTGAAAAACGCCGCCATTAACCGGGCCCGATTTCCCGATGTGCCAAAGCTGATAATCTTCATTCTCCGGCAGCCTCGGAAGAGCAAGCGAGATGAAAAAGGCACGGCGTTCGTCGCGGTCGAAAATCACTTTGCCGCGACCGTTATGATTGCCTTGAGGCGCGCTCAAGTCAACCAGCATGACGCGCGGCTTTTGGATTGCCTTGGCGAAATCTCTATGAAAAGCCAGAGCGGTTTCAAGCTCATTGAGTTTGCGTTGCTGCGCTTGCACCTGTTGGGCTAACGCTTGCCGTTCCTGCGCC
>SZPB01000314.1 GCA_030263535.1 Cytophagia bacterium CHB2 | reverse complement strand
GCCGGCGCGCCGGCCGCGAAGCAGATTTCTTGTTTTTCACAAGGGCTCCTGATTATGTGGTTGTCTGCCTTCAAGATAGGAGCCATCAGAAAAATTTCAGCTAAATTTAGGACAAAATCCCTCGAGAGATTTTTAAATCCCGAATCGATTTTGCTCCCGAATACAATGAAAAGTTAATTAAGTCAGTTGAAAAACAAAAAGGGAAACCAATTAAGAAGGATGAGTACCAAACATTATCTCAACAAACTGGGGATCTGCGCATGATGAAAGTGCAGCAGAAAATTTCAGGCACATTTCGCAGCGTCGATGGTGCAAGGGCCTTCTGTCGCATTCGCGGATTTATTTCCACTTGCCGCAAGCAAAACATCAATGTGCTCGACGCCATGGAAAGTGTTCTGCTTGATAAGCCTATCGTGCGCTTGGCATAGCTGAATAGTTACCGTTATTTAATGATGACTGCCATTCCACAAAACGTTTGGAAACGATTGGGCCGCGCGATGCGGGGCAAAGCCCTCCTGCCGGCTTTGATAATCGCGACTGCGTGGCTGGAAGCTCACACGCTTCTCGCGCAAGAGCGGGCGATCGCTTTCAAGCATCTCACCATCGACGACGGCCTTTCCCAAAGCTCGGTCTTGTGCATTCTGCAAGACCGCAAAGGGTTTTTGTGGTTTGGCACACAGGATGGACTGAACAAGTATGACGGCTACCGCTTTACGGTTTATAGACACGAGGCTTCGGATTCGACCTCGCTATCGGAAAACTACGTGGAATCGATTTATGAAGACCGTTCCGGAACGCTCTGGATTGGAACAATCGGCGGCGGACTCAATCGCTTCAATCGCGATACCGAGACCTTCACTGCTTTTTTCCACGATCCGAAAGATCCCCACAGCCTCAGCCACAACGCGATCTTGTCGCTTTATGAAGATTCCTCCGGCCGGCTCTGGATTGGGACTCAGGGCGGCGGGTTGAATGAAATGGATCGCAGCACCGGGCGGTTTACGCGTTATCTTCATGATCCCAACAACCCCGGCAACCTGAGCAATAATCAGGTCTGGCAAATCCGTGAAGACGCCGGCGCGCCAAACATACTCTGGCTCGGAACCGAAGTCGGCCTTACGCGCTTCAATCGCGATACCGGAGCATTTACCCGTTTTGTGCATGATTCCAACAATCCCCACACTCTCAGTCATAATTTGATTCGGGCAATGCACATCGATCGCGCTGGCACACTTTGGGTTGGAACATGGGGCGGTCTCAATCGCTTTGATCGCTCTACTGAGCAATTTACTCGCTTTGTCCACAACGCCAGCGATCCACACAGTCTTGGTGATAATCGGATTTGGGCCATTTGCGAAGATCCGGCTACGTCAGGTGTGCTCTGGATCGCCACGTATGGCGGCGGCCTCAACCGCTTTGATTCACGCCCGACGCCGCGCGACCGAGGGCGATTCACTCGCTTCCTGCACAACCCCGTGCAGGCTTCCAGTCTTAGCGACAACAACGTCAAGTCGATCTATACTGATCGTTCCGGCACACTCTGGATTGGAACGTGGAATGGCGGCGTCAACATGGTCGGTAGCGGCCGGAAGCAATTCAATCATTTTTCGCGATTGGACGGTCTCAGTCATAATACGGCCCAGGGATTTGCCGTCGATCCCGTTGCCTCCCACCTGGTTTGGATTGGAACCTGGGGCGGCGGCCTCAATCGCTTCAATCGCAAGACCGGCCAATTCAAGCACTTTGTTCACGATCCCCAAAATCCGCGCAGCCTCAGTCATGATCGCGTCCGCTCAGTTCTTATCGATCATGCCGGCGTCCTGTGGGTTGGAACGGATCATGGCCTCAATCGCTTTGATCGCAACGCCGAAGAGTTTGTCCGTTTTAATTACGCGCCGCGGGCGCGTGAGAGCCATGGTTATAATACCATCAACGCCATATGTGAAGATGCCGTTTCTCCGGGTACGCTTTGGCTCGGCACAAACGGCGACGGACTCATCCGGCACGTCATCAGCGGAGGTGAAGGCGCCGACCCCGGGCAAGAAGCAGTGACTCACTTTGATTACAATCCGGAAAATCCCAACGGCCTGGGCAGCGGGAGAGTCTCATCGCTTTGCGTCGATCATTCGGGCACATTGTGGGTTGGAACCGACCGCGGCCTTCATCGCTTCGATCGGGCTACCGGTCGCTTCGTCCGTTTCGTTCACGATCCTGCCAATCCCAACAGTCTCAGCCATAATGGTGTTCTGTCCATTCATGAATCCACGGACCCGCAGGGGACGACGACACTTTGGATTGGAACCGCAGGCGGCCTCAACAAACTTGCCCTGAGCAAGGGCGAAGGATCGAATCGCGACACGCAGCAGTTTACACACTATACGGAGCAGGATGGACTTCCGAATGCGGTGATTCATGGCATATTGGAAGATGGTCATGGCCGGTTATGGTTGAGCACCAACAAAGGCCTTTCCCGCTTGGATCCGTCGGCAAATCCCCCGGCTTTTCGCAACTATGACGTAACCGACGGCTTGCAAAGCAATGAGTTTGGCGAGGGCACCGGCCATAAAAGCAGCTCGGGCGAGATGTTTTTCGGAGGCATTAACGGCTTCAATCTTTTTCATCCCGACAGCATCAAAGACAATCCGTACGTTCCGTCGGTGGTGATTACCGATTTTCAAATTTTCAATCAATCTCCCAAAATCGGCGGGAAAGACTCGCCGCTGCGGCAGCATATTTCAGAAACCGATGAGATCGTTCTTTCTTACCAACAAAGTGTTTTCTCTTTTGAATTTGCTGCGCTCGATTACACGGCGCCGGGGAAAAATCGCCATGCTTATAAGATGGAGGGCTTCGATCAGCACTGGAACGAAGTCGGCGCCAGGCGTTTCGCGACCTACACGAATCTCGATCCCGGCGACTATGTATTCCGGGTACGCGGCTCCAACAACGACGGTGTGTGGAATGAAACCGGCGCTGCGATTAAAATCACCATCACGCCGCCGCCGTGGAAAACGTGGTGGGCATACATGCTTTATGTTTTTCTCGGTACGGCTTTCTTGTATGGCCTCCGCCGTTATGAATTGAATCGTATCCGCCTCAAAGACCAGGTTACAATGAAACAACTTGAAGCGGAGAAGCTCAAAGAGCTTGACACCCTGAAGTCGCGCTTTTTTGCCAATCTCTCACACGAGTTCCGGACGCCGCTGACGCTCATTCTCGGGCCGGTGGAGCAAATTCTCAGCGAAGTACTTGACGAAAAGGTGCGCATGAAACTTCGCCTCGTTCATGCCAATGGGCAGCGGCTGCTGGCGTTGATCAACCAATTGCTCGATCTTTCCAAGCTGGAAAGCGGCAAGATGCAGCTTCGCGCCGCGCCGGGCAATCCCGTGGAATTTCTGCAACGGCTCACGGTTGCCTTCGCGCCATTGGCCGAGCGCAAGCAGATCACGCTGCGCTTCGAAGCGAAAGCCCGAGCACTGGAATTGTATTTTGACCGCGACAAGATGGAAAAAATTTTCAGCAACCTGCTTTCGAACGCCATCAAGTTCACGCCGGAGGGAGGCTCTGTGATTGTGGAATGCGGATTGGGGAATGCGGAAAGGGTCTCCGCAATCCGTAATCCGAAATCCGCAATCATCAATGTGCGCGACACCGGCATCGGCATCCCCGCAGAAAAGCTGCCGCATATTTTCGATCGCTTCTATCAAGCGAATACCTCATCTACCCGCGAATTCGAAGGCACGGGCATCGGGTTGGCGCTGGTGAAAGAGCTGGTGGAATTACATCACGGCAAAATCAGTGTTGCCAGCGCGGAGGTCAAAGGCGCGACATTTACTGTGCGCCTGCCGCTCGGCAAGGATCATCTCGCGCCGGAGGAGATTTTGGAAGTCAGTGAGCAGTATTCTTCAGTAACCGGTGAACAGTCATCAGTTGTCAGTGATCAGTATTCAGTAATGAGTGAAGGCGAGGAGCGTGAAGCGAAGAGCGAAGGGCGAATAGCGACCAGCGGCGAGCAATCGGACCTCGTGCTGCTCGTCGAAGACCACGCCGAGTTGCGGCGCTATTTGCGCCAGGAATTGGAGCCGGCGTATCGCGTGCTTGAAGCTGCTGATGGCGAGGCCGGCTGGCAGATGGCGGTGGAGACGATTCCTGATCTGGTGATTTGCGACGTGATGATGCCCAAGATGAATGGCTACGAATTTTGCAGCCGTTTGAAAACCGACGAGCATACCAGCCACGTTCCGGTGATTTTGCTCACCGCCAAAGCCGGAACCGATGACAAAGTGGCAGGTTTGGAAACCGGCGCGGATGATTATCTCAGCAAGCCGTTCGCAGCCAAAGAGCTGCTGGCGCGGGTGAAGAATCTCATCGCGCAGCGGCGCAAGCTGCGGCAGCGCTTCGCCGGAACCGTGGCGCTCAAGCCGAGCGAGATCGCGGTGACTTCCATCGACGAGAAATTTCTGCGCCGGCTGCTGGAAATCGTGGAGGCGCACCTAGATGAGGAAGATTTTGGGGTCGTAGCGATGAGCCGCGAGGCCGGAATGAGCCAGCCGCAACTTTGGCGCAAAATCAAAGCGCTCACCGGACAATCGCCGAATCAATTCATTCGCGCGATTCGCTTGCAGCGCGCGAAACAATTGCTGGAAGCAAAGACCGGCAATATCGCCGAAGTGGCGTATGCGGTGGGGTTCAGCAATCTGTCCTACTTTGCCAAGTGCTTCCGCGAGCAATTTGGGCAACCGCCGTCGGTTTATAAAGATTTGGGTGGTAAGGCCTGATCGATTGAATTACTTCCTTCCTTTCTTCCCGCAAAAACGGAGTCTCGACCCGATTGTGGGTCGATAAGCAAGCACAGACGTTCACCCTTTGTCGTCTAAATCCCATCCCAATTCCCCCCAGCCCAACTTTTTACTACAAAAAACGCCGTAGCGCCCCGCCCGCGGGGCAAATAATCTAATGCAGCCAAGAGGTCTGCGCTACGTTAGCCGTCCTGCAAGATTTGTGTTCATTTTTGAAAAATTTCTGTCAAGCGTTGAAAGATTCCTGTCGGAATTTGCATGACGCGGGTTAGAAAACGCCCTCCCGTTTTTCCTATCTTGATGCAGGCAAGCGCAGGAAAAAAATCATCACGAAAGAGGCGCAAGATGGACGCAAAGACGATTACCGTGGTCGGGACCTATATCGACCTCGGTAAGATCAGGCTGGCTAGCGGAAAAATCTTGGCATGGGACGACCTCGACCCGCCGCATGGACCGCCGGAGATACCCTATGGCGCGAAGGCGGAACTGACCATTGTGCTTGACGCGCCAGATTATTTACACGGAGTCGAGGGCGCGATTTGGGCAACGTATGACCGGTATCAAGCGGAAATCGTGCAAGGCGCCTTGCAATCTCAGAAAACTGCCTGCGAGCTGCGGGAGTCTTACTTGAACGGCTTTCGGCTCTACGTCTTGCTCGTTCGCGATCCCACTAAAAGCGATGCGGCAATTGACTTCGTTTGGCGCGACCCCGGCGGGCTTGGGCTCCAGCCGGATTGGCGCTATCCTGCCGGCGCGGTGAATGAAAGCTTTTTGCGCTGGACGAAGGGATGAGGGCCTGGAGCGTGGAGCGAAGAGTGGAAAAGCGAGGGGCGAAGAGTACATGGATCATTGAGCCGGCAATCCAATGATCCGGAAATGCAAAAATCCACAAGTTCATCAATCTCAAACTTCAATGCAAAAGGAGGATGTCATGATCAAATTCAATTTTTTGTTCGCGACGCTTTTGGCGCTGTTTATCGCACTGCCAGCCCGTGCTCAAGTCAAGCTCGGCGTCATGGGCGGCGCGAACTTCGCCAATCTCAATGGCAATGATGTCGATGGCAGCCAGATCGATTTTTCCAGCCGCACGGGTTTTGGCCTCGGCGGAGTTCTCGATATCAGGCTCAGCAAAGATATCTCACTGCGATTTACGCCGATGTATTTGCAAAAAGGTGGGGAGTTAAACGACACCGACCCGGATTTGGGCGAAGAGACATTTGCGTACAAAATCGGTTATTTGGAAGTGCCCGCGCTCTTGAAGATCGATTTTGGCAAGAGCAGCGTTCGGCCCTATCTACTGGCCGGCCCAACCATTGGGTTCAACCTGAGCTCGAAACTAGATTACAGTGTGCCCTCATTCAGCGAAGAGATCGACGCCAAGGATATCACCGAAAGCACCGATCTCGCCCTTACTTTCGGCGCGGGAGCAAGTTTCCCGACCGGCGCTAGCGTGATTTTTGTGGAAAGTCGCTATGCCCTCGGCCTTTCGGATATTGCCAAGGAAGGCGTCCTTACTCTTATGGGTGAAGACCTCGTGTCCGGAGATGCGGACGTCCAAACGAGAGGCTTTCAGCTCATGGCCGGTATGAGCTTTCCGCTCGGCAGCAAGTAACAATTGAGTGAAGCCGGGCTTTCTTAGAGTCCGGCTGCACCCCATTTTGATGGACCACCGGACATACTGTATGGCACGAAGACGGAACTTGACCATCGCGCTTGACGCGCCGGATTATTTGCACGGCGCCGAGGCTGCGATTTGGGCAACGTATGACCGGTATCAAGCGGAAATCGTGCAAGGCGCCTTACAATTTTCTGCACAGATTCAATTTTTAATGGAGTAACGAAAGTTTCACCGGCAAAACCAACTGAAAACGCTGTTGGTGGAAAAAACAAAGCGTACCTGCTAACGGTGAAGAAACCCAAATCGTTTTGCCTTATCTAAAAGTTAGCAGCATTGGGCAGCGATGCCGGCGCTACGTTCTGCGCACGGCGCAAGCTCGTGTTGATGAAGTGATTTGTGACCATCGAGGATTGAGAATCGTGAGGGATAATTCTCGATCTTCGATTCTCAATCCTCGCTTCTCGAACGCACAATCCCGTAGGGATGAAATGTTTCCAGCATGCGCTCCTCCCCTTTCGGCAAACTCCATGGGAGTGACATGAAGATTGATCCTTGCTGCGCTTTGGTTTTCATGCGCAAAACATTTCACTCCTACGGAGTTTTGAGAATCTTGGAAACGATTGGCTCCCTGTCTTTTTCACGATGTCCGTTTGATACAATTTCTTTTCCTCTGAACGGTCTATCTTTGTGCCCACAGGTGACACCCACCAAAAATCTGATATTCAAAAGAATCAAAGGAGGCAAAATTGACAAGACTGTTTCTAAAACAAGCTCGAGCGTTCACGCGAGAATCGATTCTTGCAATGATGCTCATGTTCTCACTTGCCGGGCAAAGTCACGGGCAAAACATCGCGACTGTGTACGCCTCGGGCCTGACTGGCCCCATCGGCATTGCAGTGGACGGCCGCGGCTGGCTGTGGGTGGCGGAACAAGGCACTGGCAACCAGGACAGCCGCGTCGTGGTGGTCACCACCGACGGCCAGGTACATCCGTTCCTCAGC
>SZPB01000313.1 GCA_030263535.1 Cytophagia bacterium CHB2 | reverse complement strand
CTCGTGTTTATTGATGTCCAAATATGTCAGGCTGGCGTCTTCGTAACGTTTGAACTTGTAAACGGCGTCATTCATTAATGCGCTGTTGAAGACACCAAGGCTGACCAGTACTTCAAAATCCTTAACGCCCAAACCGGTGACTCTCTTGAACAGCCCCGGCTCCAACTGCGTGATGACATCCCGAAGGCTTCGTTCACGGTAATCGGTCAAATACATGAACAGTGGGATGCGAGTGGCAAATTTGATTAACTTTTCCTGAATCTGCTTGCGCATGCTCTTGTATTCTTTTTCTTCTTGCGTCAGTTCTTTTTTCTCTTTCGGCGTGAGTTCTTCGTCGTTTTTCTCCTTTCGCGCTTTCTTAACCGCCTCCGATTTGTTGATGATCGTCTCGATCTCCTGATTCAGGTTACGGAATCCTTCGATGCTCATCAGCGCCTTCATGGCCGCTTCGTTGTTCATCAGCCGCTGCAAGGTCCCATTGTCCACATTCACCAGCAAAGCGCTTTCCCAGCGCCGCGCCAGCAGGGTTGCGGAAGTTCCGCTCATGGCGATGTCCAGAATCCTCGCCGCGTCGATTTGCTTCATAGAGCTGCCGTCATAGGCCAGCACGGGCAAAAAATTGATAAACTCCTCAACTTTTTTTTCGGGGTTCGACTCCTCGACATTCAAACGGCAACTGTAATCCGCAATCTGCCGCAAAGCCCGCTCCGGCGCGAAATCAAAAACATAGCATTCTTCTTTGATGATCTGCTCATGGTTTGGCGCATTCCCGTCCGGATTCTTCACCGTCCATGGCGACTGAACGCGAAAAGCGGCCTGAAAGTAGGTTTCCGGACTGGAAGAATTGCGCAGCATGAAGATGCCCGTCCACGGCCTGACCGTAACCCCTGTAGTTAGCTTGCCACAAGACAATGTGATCGTCTTCGTTTTCAGAGGATCGCTCATGGCCTTCAGCACAGGCGGCAAAGCGTCTGCTCCAATTCCCGCACTGCTGCCTGCCGCCACAACGACTTGATAATCTCGATAAAAGCTGTTTTGCTTTTGCGCTAGCAAATTGCGCATGGCATAACAGGAAGCGACGCTGGGCAGGAACCAGAACGTATGCGAAAGCACATTCAACAAACGGACATCTGAAAACGGCAGAGGCGGTTTCTTCGCGCCCAGCTTCAGGTTGTCGATGTTGGCGGGCTGGAAAGCGCCACGAATCAAATCCAGCCACTTCTGTACTTCGTTCTCGTACTTGAATTTCGCGTCTTCATCGTTTCCCTGTGCCGAGAAAAATACATTCAAATCGAATTCGTCGAACTCGCCTTGCATTGCAATTTCTCGTATTGCGTCGGGCAATTGATATGTCATGAGCACCATGCGCGGCAAACAGGCGTATGGATTGCTCTCGCCTGACCAGTTTTGCTTGGCCCGCTGTTCATCGGAATAAGTCCAGTTAAAAATTTGCTCTTCGATGAACTCGCCCGAGGCAATGGCGCGAAACGGCGTACCGGACAGATAAAGATAGGCATTGGTTCTGATCGGCATAATCTCTTCGTCAAAGTCTTTCAGGCCAACACCCTCGCCGAACTCAATTTCTTTTTTGTCTTCCGCTTCGAATAGCTCTTTGGCATTTTCGCGCCAGGCCCCGTAATGGTATTCGTCGAGAATAACACAGTCCCATTTGGTTTTGTGAACCCATTCGTTTTTGGTTTTTATCCCTCCCGTGCTGGGGTTCCTGCCCATATAATCCAGAAATGAGCCGAAACAAACAAAAGGCTTACTCTCCTCGGCCTTGTCATAGGTTAGACCATCGCGCGAAATGAATTGCCAGCCTTCGAAATCAACATGCTGTTTCAAGTCGGATTCCCAGGCATCTTGCACTGCCGGTTTGAAAGTCATTACCAGCACCCTGCGCCAGCCCATCTTTTTAGCGAGTTGATAAGCGGCGAAGGTTTTGCCAAAGCGCATCTTGGCGTTCCACAGAAAATGTGGTGTCTTGTCCGGGTCTTCCCTTTGCGCCTGTTTAAAATAGGCCGCAGTCTTTTCCACCGCTTCGGCCTGCTCGGGGCGCATGGTGAAATTGAGCGCGCGGCTCTCCTCGTTCAGCTTCCTTTCACGCACGGCATTCACTGCCGCCTTCACTTTACTTACAGGGCAGGCAAACCACTCGCCTTCGGGGTTGTTGACACCTTGCTGACGCAACCAACGGTGTACTTCATGATCAGTAAACGAAGTGCCGTCATTGCGCATGGCCGTTTCTTCCAGCACGATGCGGTAGGGCGGCTTGCCTGGACGCAATATTGGGTACTGTTGCGCCACGCGCGTCTGCACATCGAGGGTGGTGTAGCCGACTTTCAGTAAACCTTCATATTGCGGGTTGGTGTCTTCATAGGCGTAGATGACGGGCTTGGAATCTGGTCGCGACGGGAAAAATTCTTTACTCATCGCTTGCCTCCATCGGGCGAACCATAGATTCTATAAAGGCGATTTCGTCGTTGGTTAATCCGTATTTCTTGTAGAGTTTTTCGTCGGTCCAAGTCTCGCTGAAATCTTGCATGGGTACAAACGCATAAACACCTCTTGCTGCGTGCTGTGTATTCTTTCTAAGCAAAACAAAGAATCTGAAAAATCGTGTTTGGATGTAGCTGATCACACTTCTGGCCTTTTTTTCTGAAGAATATGGGCCGATCACAAGATAAGTTTCTGTACAACAGGAGTTGGGTTCACCATAAAATGGTTTGTTTATTATCTGATGTGGAAAATCCTCCCCTGCACCATAAGCCATTGAGATATAAACTTTATGTTGTTCAATCCAGTCTTCGTTCTGCGTTACCGCATCTTTTTGCACGTAGCCAACGCCGCTGTTTGTGTAGATTTTGATGCTATTTTTGAACGGGTTGGGGTTACCATTGAAGAACGTTCTAAAGCCAAATGGTTTTTGAGTGCTCACATGCTGGCTAAAAGATTCCTCTTCTTTAGAAAGAACTTTTCTTAATATCTAAATAGATTCGTTATATCGGACAAAAACATTACTACCCTTTTCTAATAAAGGGCGTTTCATGACAGACACGCTTTTACCTCTAAGCGTTTTTATTTCACAGTCACCCTTATTATCCCTGTCCCACAAGAAATAGCAAACTCCACCTTTAATTTCGACCCCTGGAAAACATTCAGAAGAAACTGGATAATCAACCAGCCTTCTTATTCTTCTATCATTTAGCATTTCATCTCTGAATTCGTCTAAGCCACGACCTCCTGCGAACCATCTCGAAGGAACGATCATGGTTAAATATCTTGGATTTAGTTTCTTTGCCTGCTGAACAAATTTGTGATACAGTGGAATTGCTCCGCCTCTTGTTCTTGCATCTTCATTGCTATCTCCACCATCGCTCAACTGATACGGCGGATTGCCGACAATCACATCAAATTTCATGTCAAAAAAGTCCTCGAGTGTATCGGTATGAATGAATTGATAGGCGTGCGTTTCCAGTTCCTCCCCTCTGTCATACTTCTGCTGGCTCGCTCCACAGAAGGCGCAGCGCCCGTTTATCCAAGTGTGCTCGGTTCTTTCGAAGCGGATATTGCCCCTGGGGTCGTCAAAGGTTTCGCAGACCGAGTATTTGCCGTTGGCAGTCTTGGAGCAATAAACCGAACGGCGTGACAGCAAAGCGGTCAATTCGGTTATGCCTATACCAAATAGCTGTTTCCCGAAAATGTGATTAATGCGTTGCTGCCGCTCTGGAATTTCCTTTTCCAAACTGGCATCGAGTCGCTTGGCAATCTCGCGCAGAAACACGCCGGTTTTGCACACAGGATCGAGAAAAGTCACGCTTCGGTCACGCCAAATTTCCGGCGGCAGCAGATCAAGCATCTCATTGACCAACTTGGGCGGAGTAAAGACTTCGTCACTGCTCAAATTGGCCAGGCAGCTCAATATGTCGGGGTTATAGTTAGGCCTGTTCAACATCGCCAATCTCCAGAAAGCGCATTAGTGGATATTCCTTTTCCGGCCTCGGGATAAATACGCCCTCACCCAAATCCGAAATCACGGGCGGCTCATTCATGGATTCATGGAGCAGATTATGGAAGGTGAAATCGCGGCGTTTGAGCATGCTGCCGTTGACCGGTGACCATTCGGAAAAAACAATCGGCCGCGGGTTATCGTCCACCGTTTTGAGAGTGAGTGCATCACCCCAGATAATATTGCGCTCCAGAATATACTTGACCGCATTCCGGCATTCGTCTTTTGCTGTTGTTTTGTAAAGGCTGCTGTAAATGCGCTCAAAGATGCCAAAAAGGCGCTTGCGGCATTCTGCAACGTTATCCTGCAAAATATCGATGCCATAAATGCTGGAGACAGCAAGCACCGCATTGCGCTCAAATTCCAACTGGCTTTTGCGGTAGCGTTCTGTAACGACACGCAGCTTGCGTTCGAGAATTTCAGCCAGAAAATTCCCCGTCCCACAAGCAGGCTCCAGAAAACGCGATTCAATGCGTTCTGTCTCCTGCTTAACCAGATCGAGCATGGCGTTGACTTCCCGCTTGCGCGTAAAAACTTCGCCATGATTGGTCACACGATATTTTGAGACAACCTGTTTTTCTATTTCATTGGAGATAAGCAGCGAAATATATCGGGCGGCTATTTTGCCGTTTTTTCCAGAAGTTTTCTGGTATTGCACTTCCGTCCTGGCCATGCAGAGATTCCTTCTTGAGCAGTGAGTTCGAGCTTAAATTTCAAGTTGAATGAAGAAAGTTCAGGGAAAATCTATCTTACTCCATCCAAAGCTGTCCGAGTGTAATGCCGACCTGGCAACAGTAGCATTTCTGTCTAGGCTGTTTTTGAAGTGGGCTAAAATCCCGTTATATCTTCCCTGATGCGTTTGGGAGTTGTAGTGTTAGGTTTGTACCAACAGAACGGAAGGAGTGCGGGAGGGCAAAAGGGAGAGGCAAAATCTGGCGACAACAATGGCGGGGGCTTCGGCAAGCTCAGCCTGCGTCAGAATCAAATGTTTTTGCGTCGTGCGAATATTGCAGAAGCGTCACCAAGATTTCGGATATGAGAAATATAAAATTTCTCGCTGCGCTTTCGGCAGGGCATTTTCTTTGAACGTACACATGAAACATTTATCACAGTGGTACTCTCAACGTTTGATGGCCTCGCTTTAAACCCCTCGCGCCTCAAGCATAAGGACGTTTTCACCCGAAGGAGTCGGCTCTTGAAGACTTTCACTTTTTCATTGTTGTTTTCGCTGCTCACATTCGCCTCGGCGCAGGCGCAAGGTTATATTTTTGCCGCCACCGATCAGCCGGATTTTCGCTTCGAAACTTATAATCTCGGCGCGGCCGACACGGCGCAAAGCCGGTTGCAAGCGTTTGTCAGCATTATTTATGATGATCTGGAATTCGCGCCGGTCAGCGGCGGCTATGAAGCGAACTATGTCATCGCGCTCACCGTGTCCAATAAAGACGGGCAAGCTCTCACGCGCGATGAACTGACGGAACGTGTTCACCTCAACAGCCTGGCAGAAACGAATTCCAAGCGTACCTATAACTTTCATGATTTCGCGTTTGACTTGCCGCCGGGCGAGTATCAAGTCACGTGCGTGGTGACGGATCAGGTGAGCAAATCTTCCTCGCAAAAGATTCATTCGAAAAAACTGCGCGATTTCACCGCAGCAGCTGGGCCGCTTGAAATCAGCGAGGCCTTTCTCGCCGAGCAAGCGGTGCAAAGCGGCGAACGCAGCCTGATGATCCGTCCCGGACTTTATGAAAACACCACAGCGCCGAATCGCGAGGCATTCATTTACTTTGAAATTTATAACCACGTGCCGCAGGCGCCGGTGGTTTTGCGGCAAACGATCTTGAATCGCCAAAAGGAAAAGTTACTCGATCAACAGCGGGAATGGCCGCGCCAGGGCGGAAAACAATACGTCGTGCTGCCCATTTGGACCGATACGCTGCCCTACGGATCCTATGAAATCGTGATGGAGGTGCAAAGCGCAGGCATCCAAAAAACCGTTTCCACAAATTTGCGCGTGTCGTGGGACGGTATTCCCAGCACCGGCATTCATTTGGGGCAGGCGTTGCGCGTGGCGCAATCTGTCGCCACCGGTGAGGAGAAACTGGCCCTGGAAAAAGCTTTAATATCAGCCATCGCCGAGCAACGCCAGGCGTTGTCCACGTTCTGGGGCAAGCGCGATAAGAGTCCGGACACGGCTGAGAACGAAGCCATGACGGAGTTTTACCGGCGTTTTGAAATTGCCAATGAAAAATTCAGCGGGTCAAAGGAAGGCTGGCAAACCGATCGCGGCCAGACGTTTCTCAAATACGGCGCGCCGGATGAGATCGAGCTGTATTCCCGCGCCGCAGCCGCTCAGCCGTATCAACTTTGGCATTATCGCAAGCTCAACTGGACGTTTAAGTTCGTTGATGAGGAGGGTCTGGGAGAGTTCGAACTGGCGAGCCACGGGCAGAAATAACGCAACCAGCGTTCTCTTTGAAATAAAAATGGCGCTGCATTCGGAGCTTTATCGATCGAATGCGCGCCATTTGATTTTGGATTGATGATTGCGGAGTGCGGATTGGTTATTGGTTAACGGTTGTCTCGTTGTGAATTGGTGAATTGAATATCCGCTCCTTGCCTCTTGCCTCTTGCCCCTTGCCCCTTGCCTCTTGCCCCTTGCCTCTTGCCCCTTGCCTCTTGCCCCTTGCCTCTTGCCCCCTGCCTCTTGCCCCCTGCCTCTTGCCCCCTGCCTCTTGCCCCCTGCCTCTTGCCCCCTGCCTACTTGCTTCTTCTCACCAACCCTCTGCATTTTTCCACCAACTCCAAACACATTTCATAGCGCACAAATGGCGTGATGAGATAGATGCCGTTGAAATAATCCAACACGCTTTCGAGAATTTCGGCGGCGATGGTGACGCCTTCGCGCCGGGCGCGCTCGCCTTCAAAACGAAAAAGCCGTTTGCGGATTTTTTCCGGCACGCGAATGCCCGGCACTTCGTTGTGCAGAAAATCCGCGTTACGGCCGCTCACCAACGGCATGATGCCGATGAAGATGGGAATATCGAATTCGCGCGTGGCGTCGTAAATCTCTTTGGTCATACGCCAATCGAAAATCGGCTGGGTCATCACAAAATCCGCGCCCGCCTCGACTTTCTTGCGCAAGCGGCGAATCTGAGTATCGAGGCGCTCGACGTTGGGATTGAACGCCACGCCGATGGTGAAGCGCGCGCCTTGTTTCATGGCGCGCCCGGAAAATGCAATGCCTTGATTCATGCGCTTGATCATTTCAACCAGGCCAAAGGAATTCAGATCAAACACGGAAGTGGCGCCGGGCTGATCGCCGAATTTGGCGGGATCGCCGGTCAATGCCAGCACCGTGTGAATGCCGAGCGCATGCAGGCCCATCAATTCCGATTGCAGCCCCACGAGATTGCGGTCGCGGCAGGCAAGATGAATGATGAGCGGAATATCGACTTTTTGCTTAACGAGATAACCGAGCGCGAGATTGTTCATGCGCGTGATGCCGAGCGAGCAATCGGCCATGGTAAGCGCATCGACGCCGGCGCGCT
>SZPB01000312.1 GCA_030263535.1 Cytophagia bacterium CHB2 | reverse complement strand
AAACTGGCGCTGCCGTTTTGCCTGCCGCAGCGTAGGAATGATGGTATCGGCGATGAAACGATTGTCGAGATCGTCTTCGGGTTGATCAATGATCAACGGCGTGTGGCTCTCCGGAAAAAGCAACAGTAGAATGGCGGTGGCCTTTTGTCCTGTGGAAAGCTCGCTCATGCTGCGCCAGCGCGCTGCCGCATGCGGATAATTCACATTCAACTCGATATTCACCACATCCGGCGGATCAAGCTCTTCAATCTCGAGCAGCGTTGCTTCATCGAGATGGGCAAGGCCCTCGGCCTGTTTCTTGGAGAATTTGTAGTGTTCTTGCAGCGCGTGCTGGCCGGCGCGTATGTGATTGACAAAATCGGCCAGCGAAAAATTCTCTGCAGCACACATTTGTTCGAGAAAATCGGTGCGCAGGCTCAACTTGAGGGATTTCAATTTTTCGACAAAGGCGCTATAATTTGCCCCGCGTTTGAGCTTCACACGCACGCGCTGATCGAGCAAGTGATTCGCCTTGTCCGCTGCTTTCTTGTCGAGCACGAACAAGTTTTTATTGTGCGTATCGCGTTTGTGCAGCAGATTTTTTCGCCGGCGCTCGAGTTGCAGCCGTTTTTGCTGAAGCTGCTCGCGTTTCAGCCGCAGCGGCTCAAGTTGCTCGATTTCCCGGCGTAGCCGGAGAAAGGCGGAGCCGTCGATTTCCTCCTTTTGCAAATCCGTGAGGGCGCGCTCATATTCTTTTTGCCGCGCTTGTTTGCGTGTGTGCCATTTTTCCGCAATCTCGAGCAATTCTTCGCGCGCCTGCGCGATCGCCGAATCCATTTGTGCGAGATGCTCGCCGAGCGTGCCCTGCAACTTTTCGAGCGCGCGTTGGATCCTTTCGATCAAGTCGGCATTGGGAAGTTGATCCCGCGCCTCGGCAGGCAGTGAAAGCGGTTCGAGTTCCAGGCGTTGGCGCGCTTGATCGAGAATCCGCTGCAACACCACCACGTGATCGCGGCTGGCGCCCAGCGTTTGCTCTTCTTTTGCGAGTAACGTGTGCGTGCGCAGCTTTTCTTCGATACCCTTATCCTCGAACAGCTTGAGTTTCTCGGTGAGCGCGGGCAACTGGCTAAGCTTGTCATCAATCTCGTGCAATTCCGTCAGCGTACTCGTGAGACTCTGGCGATTCGCCTCTAAAAGTTGTGTGATCTCGTGCTTGTTCGCCTCCTGCCGGCTGGCGGTTTCAGCGCGGTAACGATTGATCAAACTGGCATGCTTGCTGGCATCATTGGCAAGCTCGGCGATTTCGTGCTGCCCGAGAATATCAATACCCGGCGCCAAATCAAATACGTGCAGTTTGCGGCGCTGGCCGGTTTCGTCATAAATCGCCGGCTCCCCCGGGTAAAGTCGTTCGATCAAATAGAGGCTTGGAGAAGGTTGATTGGTGCGCACCAACAATGAAATTTTTGTGCCGCTTTTGATCACGTCTCGCAAAATAGCTTCATGCGTGCGCCGCGCTTGTTCGCCCAGCGGCGGTTGATCGAGCACGTAGCGCAAGCTTTCGATCACCGTTGATTTGCCCGTGCCGCGGCCGCCGATCAGACAATTCAAATTTTCGTTGAAATGAATGCCGCAGCCGTGCAAAAAACTGGCTTCGCCTTCCCACGCCAGCGCGATCAGCTCGACTTGCACATTTTGCCGGCCCGCACGCGGCTTCTCGCCGTCGCGTTCGGTAAGCAATGTCAGGCGTGAATCCGGGTCGAGAAACGCCTGCCACAACGCTTCAATGCCCGGCGTCGACATTTTGATCAACGTGCTGCACGCCTGATTCTCCATATCTTTTAGATTGTAAACATCAAGGCAATTGAGCAGCGCAATTTTTTGCTGGCGGCGATAATGATTCAACTCACCGGCGACGATTTTGCGCTCGAATGTCGACAAGTCGCGTCGGGCACCGGAAATTTGTCCGGCCATCAAGTTGCTATCCGTGAAGTATTGGACGCGCGTTGTTTTGGCGCACTCGGACAACAAGCCGTTCTCGCGATCCATGTGTGCCGCGATGCAAATGCCGCGGCGATTCTTTTGAACGATCTCAAGAATTTGGGGAAACGATTTGGGCGACTGCTTCGGCGCCAGGCCGCGTCCGGTAACCCAGCGATCTTTGGGAGGAAGACCCAACTCCGTCAACACGTGATCCAGTTCCTCGGCCGGCGAGTCAAGATCGAAAAGGCAGAGCAGATGCAAACCCTCAGTGCTGGCGATTTCGAAACCTGGAAAAACGAGAATGCCCTCCTGCGTCAATTCTTTGCGCACAACGTCGACGTAATCCACGCTGTTGTGATCACACAAGCCGATAATATCGATGCCGACCTTTTTGCATTTTTGCGCCAGGCTCAGGGCGAAATCGCGTTTATAGGATTCCGTATCTTTGCGATGCTTCGAATCGAAACCTTTGAAGCGGCCCTGCAGCGGCGTATTCACTTGCAAGGCGCAACGATAATAACGCGCGCCTTGCGACTGTTCGAGCGCACGCGCGATCACCTCGGGCCAGGGATGCGCCGGGGAAACGAGCAGGCGCGCGCCGTTGCGCACATGCGTGTGTGTCACCAGGGGTGAAGGCGCTGCCATATGATCGTTCATGAAACTCCCCAAGGGATTACTCGCAAAAATTCCATCGCAAGGTGAAATCAAAATTATTTGAACAAAAGTTCAATCAAAGCAGGCGGAAAATAAACCTTTTTCAGCGGCGATGCAAGATGAAATTCCAAATTCGATTTTATTTTTGTTTGCGGCATTCAGCGCCAGCAGAAAATTGTTCGACATCACCGCATCATGTGAATCTTGTTGCAAAGTTGATATTCAAAACACACTCACTTCGAATCCCTGCCGGCAATCTGTTTCGTCATGAGGTAACGATCATGATCGACGAAACCGAATTTGCGGTAGGATTTTTGCGCATGGGCATTCGTGCGGTCGACTTCAAGATGCAAGGCGTGCACGCCCAGCAACCGGCATTGCTCTTCAATAAATGCCAGCGCCTGCTGGCCGATGCCCTTGCCGCGATGGCTCTCTTTGATGTAAATCTCATCGAGAAAGGCGTCGCGACCATGATATTCCAGGCTGAATCCCAACGTCAATACCATATAACCCACAGTTTCGGTTTTATCTTGAATGAGCCAAATCTGGCCCACGGAAGCATCGTGTAATATTTTTTTCAATGCTGAGCGAGCGCGTTCTTCATCCAAAGTCAAATGGTCAAGTTCATAATACGCGCGCATGAATGTCAGCACGCAATCTTCATCTGCGCTTGAGGCCTTTCTGAAATTGATCTTCATAAACAGCTTTAAAAATTAACCGAGACGATCCATGTCGGATGCAAGCGCGGGATGCAGGCGCGTCCCGCAACCGGCGCACGTTTTGGCCGCAGGGTGATTGGCATAACCGCATTTTTCGCACGGCGCCGGAGCGTAGGTTTCCGGCACTTTTGTCAATCCAGCGGGCACATTCTGGGCGACGCTGCTGGCCCGGGTTAAAACGTAAAGATAGCCCGCAACGCTTAGGAAAAAACCGATAAAGAAATACAGGTGCGGCGGCAACCCCTTGCTGACCGCAACATAGCCGCTCAGGCCGCCGAAAATAAGCCCACTCAAGATGTAAAATCCAAACCACAACCACAGCCAATTCATTCTTGCCGGATTGGAACTTTCGTCGGGCATATCCGACCTGAATAATGCGCTTTTCGGACTCTCGCGGGAAGAAATTTTTTCAGGCGGTTGCGCAAGAGAGTCATTTATTGTTGTTTGAAAGGGCAGAGGAAGAGTTTTCGAGATTGTAAAAGAAGCAGAGTTGAGAAGCATCACGCAAAGAACCAGCGGCGGGAACATTTTGAGCATTTCTGGCCTCAAGCAAAATAACGCTTTGAGAGAAGATTTGTGCTTGCAAACTGCCAAAAAATGAAAATTTCTTCACGCAAAATCAAGGCAAGAATCAGCGCTTGGTCTTGGGAATAACGAGTTTGAGGCCTGAATGGGTGGAAGAAAAGCCCACGACTTTGACGTCAACCAGGCCGGCGGCTTTGCCCGCATGGCGCACATCATTTTCGTTAAGATGCGGTTGCCCTTTTGGATAGATCACCCAAATTGCGCCGGTTTTCGCAAGATGTTTTAATAGGTTGTCAAGTCGGCGCAATGATGATTTGCCAGTCACGCCGAAGAAAATGAAATCGCATTCCTTTGCCAGCTTGTTCTCGAGCCCTTCACTTGTTCTTTCCGATAACTGTGCGCGAAAATTGCCATCATCAATATCTATCACAGCAACCCTGGAGTCTGTTTTGACGCCGAGCTTATCAAGCAAGCTTTTGGGATGGCGAATTTTGTCGCGCCATTTTTCTGCTGCCGGACCCAGTTCGAAATGTGCGACACCCTGTGGAAACGTGACAGTGAGTCTGCCGTTCTTGGTTTCTAATGCGGAAATTTGCTGAAAGGGAATTTTCACGCGAAAATCGCCTCGAAACAAAAGCTCGGCCGACTCCAATAGCGCTTTGCCCTCGGAGACTTTTCCGTCAAAGCTGACTTTACACGCTGCTTCCAGGCCCATGCAAATCCTCCCAACGATAATGTGATTTTTGCCATCAACAATAATCTACATTTCTTGCAAGACCGGCTTCAACACCTGCCAGACATTTCTGGCAACGATGCGGTGGCCTTCGGCGGTGGGATGAATGCCATCCGGCAGATTGAGTTTGGGATTGCCGCCCACACCTTCAAGAAGAAAGGGCACAAGCGCAGCCTCATTTTTCTTGGCCAGCTCTTGAAACAGCGTGCGAAATTTTGACGAGTATTCCCGGCCCATATTCGGCGGCACGAGCATACCGGCGATCACAATTCTCACCTCGGCATTTTTGGCTTTCACGCGATCGATGATCGCTTGCAGATTCTGTTGGGTCAGATCGAGCGGAATGCCGCGCAAACCGTCATTGGCGCCCAACTCAAGAAAAAAAACATCGATTTTGCGCTGCAACAGCCAATCGATGCGGCGCAAGCCGCCGGAAGACGTTTCACCGCTCAAGCCAGCGTTGATCACTTTGAAATTCCAGCCCAGAGAATCAATCTTTTCCTGAATCAATGCGGGAAAGGCGAATTCAGTTCCGAGGCCGTAGCCGGCAGACAAACTGTTGCCCAGAAAAAGAATCGTGCGCGGTTCTGCGCTTTTATTATCCTGAACCGGCGCGGCATTATTGTGAGGATTGATCATCAAACCAAGCAACAAAAAAATAATATTCATTGCGGGAATTTGCAGCAGCATCTTGCCTCCAAGTTTTGTATCTTTGCAACTTTATAAGCTTCATGCCCGTCTTAATTCGACCAGAAGATTATGACAGTACGCCCAATTGGAGTGAGAGTAAATATGATTTTAAGTCCCGTGTTGCGTGTCAGTAACCTGAGTAAATCCTACCCAAGCGGCGATCAGACCTTGACGGTGTTGCACCATGTGAGTTTTTCCCTTGCCGCCGGCGCGACTTGCGCAATCGTCGGGCCCTCGGGCAGCGGCAAAACGACCTTGTTGGGCCTGTGCGCCGGCCTCGATCGCCCCACCACCGGCTCGGTGAGCATTAACGGCATTGAGATCGACCAGCTTGATGAAGATGCGCGCGCCCGCACCCGCAGTGAACATGTCGGTTTTGTCTTTCAAAATTTTCAGCTCATCCCAACGTTGACTGCCGTGGAAAACGTGATGGTGCCGTTGGAATTGCGCGGTGAGAGCAACGTTCGCCCGCCTGCGATTGCATTGCTCAAACGCGTGGGTTTGGGCAGCCGGTTGCATCACTATCCTGCCCAGCTTTCCGGAGGTGAGCAGCAGCGCGTAGCATTGGCGCGCGCGTTCATCAATCGCCCCAAAATTTTGTTTGCCGACGAACCGACCGGCAACCTTGATGCGGATACCAGCGACCTGGTGGTGTCCTTGCTGTTTGAATTGAATCATGAAGCCGGCACCGCGCTGGTGATGGTGACGCACAATCTCGAATTGGCGCAGCGCACGCAACGCATCATTCGCCTCAAAGGCGGCGCTGTGATTTCCGACGAAATGACGGATGGCCAATATACGCCAAAGTTGGCGGCAGAAGCAATAGAGTAAAACTAAAATTTGAGCATGCTCATGCCAGTTCTATCATCTTTTTTTAATTCGTGGATTTGGAAAATGGCCTGGCGCGACAGCCGCCAACATCGCCGCCGCCTGCTGTTGTTCATTTCATCGATCACCCTGGGCATTGCGGCGGTGGTCGCCATCAATTCGCTGCGCCAAAATTTGGAACAAGCCATCGATGAGCAGGCGAAGGTTTTGTTGGGCGCGGATTTGATGATTTCGGGCCGGCAGCCGTTTACGGCGCCTGCCGAAGCGCTTTTTGATTCGCTCGGCGGCCAGCAAGCGCGCGAAGTGCGTTTTTCTTCCATGGCCTATTTTCCCAAAACCGACGGCACGCGGCTCGTGCGCATCAAAGCGCTGGAAGGCGATTTTCCGTTTTATGGCGAGTTTGAAACCGAGCCGGCTCAGGCAGCGGTTTCATTTCGCGCCGGCCAGAATGCGCTCGTGGATGAAGCATTGTTGTTGCAGTATCAAGCCGAAGTCGATGATTCCATCAAAGTCGGCGCATTAGAATTTCGCATCGCGGGCCGGCTCAAGAAAGTTCCCGGCGAATCGGCGGCGAATGCGGTTTTTGGCCCGACGGTTTTTATTCCGTTGCAGTATCTTCCGGCAACGGATCTGATTCAGCGCGGCAGCCAGATTACGTACAGCGTGCTATTCAAGTTTGATGAGCCGGTCGATATTCCGCAGCTTGTCGAGCGCATCAAGCCGCGCTTGCGGGAGGACCGGCTTCGCACCGAGACCGTCGCCAGCCGCAAAGAAGATTTGGGCGAAGCCATGCAAAATTTAACACGCTTCCTCAATCTGGTCGGCTTTATGGCGCTGCTGCTCGGCGGCATCGGCGTTGCCAGCGCCATTCACGTTTACATCAAACAAAAGCTCGGCGCGATTGCCGTATTGCGCTGCCTGGGCGCGCAAGCGCGGCAAACCTTCAACATCTTTCTCGTGCAAACACTCGCGATCGGCCTGCTGGGTTCGTTCATCGGCGCCGGCCTCGGCATTTTGCTGCAGCAGCTTCTTCCGCAAATACTCGGCGAATTTTTGCCGGTCCGGCTGCACGTCTCCATTTCGTGGGGCGCGGTTGTTGAAGGCATGCTCATTGGCGCGAGCATGACATTGTTGTTTGCATTGTTGCCGTTGGTTGCGATCCGCAAAATTTCGCCTCTGCTCAGCCTGCGCTCGGCATACGAGGCGCTGAATCCCGCAGGCCGCGACAAATTGCGTGTGCTGCTCTACCTGTTGATAGTTGTGGCAATCGGCCTGGTTAGCATGCGGCAAATGCAGAGCGGGCCGCAAGGCCTGTCCTTCACGCTGGCAATTGCCGCGGCCTTCGGCCTACTCGCCGGCGCCGCTAAATTGCTGACGCGCACCATTCGAAAATATTTTCCCAATTCCTGGAGCTATGTTTGGCGGCAGGGCCTGGCGAATTTATACCGTCCCAACAATCAAACCGTGATGATGATGCTCGCCATCGGCTTCGGCACGTTTTTGATTGCCACGCTTTATTTGACGCGCGAAACATTGCTGCGGCAGGTGGAATTGACC
>SZPB01000311.1 GCA_030263535.1 Cytophagia bacterium CHB2 | reverse complement strand
TGACGGCGCGCCCGAATTCGCCTTATGCCGGCAAAGCCATTTATGCGGCGGCGCGTTGTTATGAAAATGCCGGCTTGCAGGAAAACGCGCTCAAAACCTACGATCGCTATCTGGCCACGAATCCCGCGGAAAGCGAACAGGTGATGGAAGCGCTCTGCCGCGCCGGTGATATCTGTTTCAAGCGCCAGGATTTCAGATTGGCGGCCAGTTACTTCGGCCAAGTCGCGGAAAAATTTTTGCAGGCGCAGCGCAGCGGCCAAAGCGTCGAGCCTTATTTCCCGGCGCAAGCACAATTCATGCTGGGCGAGATTCAATTCGATACATATCGCCGCGTGAATCTCGAGCCCCCGCTCGACAAGAGTTTGCAACGCAAACAAGCGCTGTTTAAAGACGTGCAGACGGCTTACACCACAGCGGCCAAATATCAAGTCGGCGAGTGGGCGACGGCGGCGGTACATCGCATCGGTTCGGCATTCGAAGAATTTGCGCGCGCCTTTTGGGAGTCGCCGCGCCCCTCGCTGGAGGGCGATTTAAAAGTGCAATACGAGCAGAAGCTGGACGAACGCATTCGCCCCTTCAAAGAAAAAGCTTACGAAACCTACGAAGCCAATTTGCGGCAAGCGCGGGAGAATGAGATATCGAATGACTGGGTTGATCAAAGCCGCACTCGTCTACAAACGCTGGCGGCCGAGCTGGGTCGTGAATTACCGCCGGAGGAACAAGTAGCGCCTGCCACCAACGGCACACTGAATTCAACTCCCGTCGGTGATGGCGGTGCGCAGGCGCAACCGTCCGCAGCCGGGTCCGCGGTTAAACCAAATGACATAAGAACGGTCTCGCGGGCTTCAACCAAAGGCAACGAAAAGTAGTTTTGCACCAACATTTTGTCACAGAACGGAATCGGATGACAAGGAACATGTTTGACCAGCAAAATAACGTGCCCGCGACAAAGCCGCGCAGCCTCGACGCAGCCCTGCTGTTGGCGCTGATGTTGAGCGTATTGGCCGGCAGTGCGCATGCACAGCAAAAAGCTGCTCCGGATACGACATCGCACGCTGCGTTGCAGGATACGACGCACATTCCTGCGGTTGACGAAGCCGCTGCGGCTTCGAGAATCTTCATGAAGAATATCGAAGTGTTGGGTACCATTGCCAAGCCGCAGGCGTTGTTCATCATTCCCGGTCGCGATCCTCAAGTTGACGGCATCGAAATCGACCGTTCCTTCTTCCGGGACATTTTTCGACCGTTGGAGAAGGATTACCATCCGCCAAATACTCGCCGCTATCTCAAAGATCAAACACTGTGGTAAATGTTGCCGGAAACGTTAACGAGTAAATTTGTCGCCACGATTGAAGTACCGCGAAGAGTTGCATGCCGGCGGTTTGCAGAACGCGCCGGCTTTCATTTCTTCGTTTGCAAATTTTTAAATCCCAATCTCTCGTTTTAAGTCAAGGAGGTTTGAATCTGTATGGGTGCATTTGTCAATTTTTTTGCGTCCGGCGGAAGCTGGATGTGGGCGATTCTGCTCACATTGATTTTGGCCGTGGCCATAATCATCGAGCGTTTCATTGTGTTGAATTTCAAGAATCGCATTGATTCGACCGCGTTTGTCAGCAAGATTCTCGAGTTGATCCAGCGCGGCAACATCGCCAATGCCGTGGAGTTGTGCAGCATGTCGCAAGCAGCGCTGCCGCGCATCACGCGCGCCGGCCTGGAGGAATACATGAAGAATCCCACTGACGTGCAGCATGCGATGGAAGTTGCGGCCATGGCGGAAATTCCGAAAATTGAAAAGCGGACGTCGTATCTCTCGTTGTTGGCGAACATTGCGACGTTGCTCGGCCTGCTCGGCACGATTTTCGGCCTGATCGATTCCTTTGCTGCAGTCACGAATGCCGATGCCTCCCAAAAGGCAGCCTTGCTGGCTTCCGGTATCGCGGTTGCCATGAACACCACGGCATTCGGCTTGATTGTCGCCATTCCCACGCTGGTTTTCTATTCGATGCTGAACGAGCGCATCACCGCGATTACGGATGAAATCAACGAAAACGCAGCGCGTATTTTTCAGCGCCTGAATCGTGTCAAGGTGACGAAATGAACTTGAAAGCAACCGTCGGGCGCAAGCACAAGACCGGCGCGGATCTCGACATCATGCCGGTGATGAATTTGTTTTTGATTCTGGTTCCCTTTCTGCTGGTCACGGCAACGTTCGTCGAGTTGGCGGTTTTGGATATTTCCCTGCCGGAGCTGCAAAACACCGCGCGCACGGCGCAACAGCAGCAAGCGCAAGAGCGCAAACCGGCCGTGCTGAATTTGCTTGCTATTCGCGCCGGCGGCATTGAATTGAAAAGCCCGACGTTCACGTTTGGCCCGATTCCACGCAAGGCCGAGGGCTATGACTATGACTTGCTCAAATCCTATTTGGCGCAGGTCAAGCAAAAATTTCCGGACGCCAGCGACGTGGTTATTTCGCCGGAAGACAATATCCGGTATCAAGTGGTGATTGATGTGATGGATAATTGCCGGGTTGCCGGCTTTCCCAATGTTTCGATTTCAGGTTGAGTTATGATAAAACTAGGACATTCTGCCGGCGGTTTCAAGAAAGTCGGCCGCAGCAATAAAGGCCTCAATCTTTCGTTGCGCCTGACCTCGATGATGGACATGTTCACGATTTTGCTGGTGTTCCTCTTGAAAAGCTTTTCTTCGGAGGGCCAGTTTGTGACCGTAAGCCCCGAGCTTACGCTGCCGAAATCGATCAGCACCATCAAACCCAAACCGGCGCCCATCATCAGTGTGACGAAAGAATGGATCATGCTGGATGATAAGCCGTTGGTCAAAATCGATGATCTTGATCTCGGCGCGAGTTTGCAAATTCCAGAACTGCAGGCCGCTTTGTTGGATCAGAAATCCATTGCGGAAGCGTTGGGCAAACAGGATGAACGCTTTGGTTTTCACGGCAAAGTCGTGATCATGAGCGACCGCGACATGGCGTTTGCGATCATCAAACGTGTGATGGCGACCTGCGGTGTGACCGGCTACAACAACATGGAACTGCTGGTGTACGGCAATCCCTCGTGATGACTGGTGAATTCACAAATTGATTGAAATAGAATGGCAGGAATCCAACATTTAAGGCTGCGCATCGAATGCAACGGCGACGTGCGCGTGCGGCATTTGCGTCCGAAAGAAGCGTTGAGCGTCGGCCTGGGCCCGGACAACGATATCGTGCTTTTCGGCAGCGGCTTTCCCAAGAAAATGAACATGTTCGTGCCCAACGGCAACGGCTACGAGCTGCGTTTGCTGGACGGCTGCCGCGGTGAAGTTGTGCAAGAAAACACGCGGCTGAACTTTACAGACTTGCTTTCCCAAGGCCTGTTGCCCAAACGCGACGGGTATCCCTATATTTCGTTGACGCCCGGTAAAGTCGGATATGTTCATCTTCATGATATCCGCATCGATTTTGCCTTTGACAATGCACCCGCCGAAATGCTCGACTTCTCCGGTTTTTCGCCGGCGCGGGCATTTTTGAAGAATTTGAAAGAGGACGGGCTGTTTCGCTCGATTCTGGCGGGCCTGCTCGTGCTGAATACCGGCGCGTCTTATTGGCTCAGCACGATTCCATTCGAGCCGCCGAAACAAGATATGCCGATGGAACAAATCGTGCGCCGCATTAGCAAATTTATTCCCAAGGCCGAGGAGCCGCCGCCGCCCGCGCCTCAACTCGCGCAAGCCACGACCGCCAAAACCGGCGCGGAAGAAAAGAAAGAAGAAAAAGAAGAGGACAAGGGCGCGGAAGACGGCTCGACCAAAGAACGTGAGGGCAAACGCAATCAAGGTTATGGCGAGAAAAAGGAAAATTCCGGCCAGGGCGTGAATCTTGAAGAGATGGCGGCGTTGGCCTTGCTCACCGGCAGTGGCGCGAGCGACAATGCCAGCAATGTCATCGACGGCCTTTTGGATCAGGGTTTGGCGACGCAGTTAACCAGCGTGACGACCAACACAAAGCTGACGGCCGGCGGCCGCGCAAAATCCGGCGGTAGCGGCGCGGATCCGAATGACATTCTCGCGGCGAGCTTGATCGGCGAAGGCGAGGGCGGCGGCGGCGCGAAGATCGATGAGATTCTCGCCGGCGATGTTGGCTCGCAAAAGAAAGTGAAGCTGGAAAAAGCCGCGCGCGTGAAGGTGGAAACCATGAGCAAAACCGGCGGCTCGCAAGAGGCGCTGGGCGCGCGCAGTGAAGAATCCCTGCGCAGCGTGCTGATGAAGAACATGGGCCGCTTGCAATACATTTACAATAAATATCTCAAAACCAACCCGGAGATCGGCGGCAAAGTGCAGGTCGAGATCACCATCAATGCCGACGGCACGGTTGCCAAAGCGGTGGTGCTCAGCTCCGAAATCCCGATCGCGGAACTTCAGAATGAAATTATCGACGCAATCAAACGCTGGAAGTATGATGTTATTGCCAGCGGCTCATTGACGGTGGTGTGTCCGATCGTGTTTTATAAAGTGTGACGCGTACCGCGGCAAAGCCAACGGAGAAAAGTGGTTCGTATAATCGCTTCTCCGATTTAAAATAAAACAGCCCGAATTGAACAAAGCAAGGCGGAGTGTACGCTTGCATTGATTGATTCGGGCTGTCTCATTATCTCAAATCACGAATGAAGGCTAATATGCGATTAGCTTTAGAATAAAATTTTGAAAGTCTATGACGAATAATTCTGCAGATAAATCATCCTGTCAAAGTTTTTTGCGAGGCTCGGTGACTTCGGTGTATTTCGCTGAGTAATTTTTTGCTGCTTCACAGAAGCTTTGCTTTGCAGCTTGTCTGCAAAGCGGCTTATTATATTAACGTATGGTCGCGCGTATTCGCCTTCTGAACATCAGTGCCATTACTTCGTCGTCGTTTCCTGTCCGAGGGCAGTGGCTTCCCAAGTCCATTTCACGTCAACGCCCGGCCCCGGGTTTTCAAATTCCATCCAATAAAGCTTGCCTTCGTTTTTGTTTTTGATATTCACGGATTTGCCGGAGCTGCTCGCTTGCACAGTCGCGTTTGCTGCCGGGATGAACACCAGCACACGCATGATGATGCCGGCCGGGCTATTTAAAGAAAACGCATATTCATTTTTGCTTCGGCGTTCCTGCGCAACAATGCCACTGGCGGACACCACGTGGGCCTGCGTACTGTCGATCTTCGACAAATCGTACAACAACGCTTGCTCGCCCGGTGCAATCGCAACCTGCGTGAGATGCGGCAAGCGTTCATCCCACACGTCAATAAAATCGCCCTGCAAAACCTGAGCGCCGGCATTGGCGGTTTCGGCAAACGTGGCAGCGACGACATAAGGCCCGCGCCGCAGCCGCAGATAATTTTGCGTCTGAACGGTTCGCCCGGCAGGCAGGGCGGCGTTCACCAATTCCAATAGTTGCGTTGCGCCGTTGGTTTTGTGCGCAAACGAGGAGGGGTTTTCGGCCAAATAGATAAATGAGCCCATGCCAACTTGATTGCGTCCGGGCTTCGGCCAGTATCCCAGCTTGAGTGTTTCGAATAAATGCTCCGCCGGATTGGTGTAGTCGAACATGCCTTTGCGCCACCAATCTTTTACTTGATTGAAGGGATCATTGCCGTCGTCGATGAAGATCAACGTGCCGCCGGCGCGTACCCAGGTTGTTAGCCGTTCATGCCATTCATAATCCTGCGGCTGCATGAACCGATAACTTAAAAAGATCACCTTATAGCCCGTGAGATAATGCGGCTGATGGAGATTTTCCAGCGCCAGGGGTTGCACGAAAACACCGTGTTTGAGCAGCGGCAATGCCAGGCCATAAAAAAATGAGAGCAACGAATCACTGGCAGCAGGCGCCGCACGCTGCAATAACATGGCATCACTCATGAGAATGCCCACGCCGCGCTCTGCGGTTTCATAATCGGAATGTTTGTGTGTCATGTCTTTGAGAGCGTGATTGATTGCCAACAGTGTCTGCACGGAAAGCGCAGGCGGCGCGGCGGCCATGCGCCCGGAGTCCGCGGGCGCCGCGCTTTTGTTCCGCGCTGCGGCGAGTAGAGTTTGCGGAATCGCCGGCAGTTCAAAGCGCCGAGGCTCGGGATAAAACAATGCCGCCGTGAGTTGCGCGCGGTAAAGTTTTCCGCTTTCTGGCAGCGCTTCTCCTCCTCCGCTGAACGGATCGAGACGCAGCAGCAATTGCTTGCCGTGACCGCGCACTTGATTGGCAAACAGGCCGTATTGCAAAAAAGCGGTTTCAAAAGGACGCGCCGCGCTCACGTTCGAGTAGACGTTGGGCGCAAGTAACGCTTCCCCATCAATTTCTGCGAGCACACCATCGCAATCGGGAATGTGCAACACGCGCGTTGCCGGGCCGACAAAGCCTCGCCGGGCGTTCTCAAGCAGGCTGCGAGTGGCAAGATAGCATTTAACCTCACGATTCTTTTCTTGCGCGTATTGTTTTGCATGCGCAAAAATGTCAACCACAGCTTCCCAATACAGGCGTTGCTGCAGTTTGCCGGCCATATACCGCCACTCGGCTGAAGCGGAGGGATTTTGCCAGTCGCTTTTGAACTGCTCACGCCAACTGCGTTTGAATGACGCGCTGGAATCCGCGCCCGGCAAAAATACGGGATGCTCGAGATAGATGGCCTCTGCGCCGCAGTCGATCGCATGCGTTATTTGGGACTTGAGATAAGCAATGAACGGCTTTGCCGGAAAGAAATAATCATGGCTTTCGCTGTGTTGCCAATCTTCGTGCGGGCGGCCATCCCAAAGCCCGGCAACATAGTCTTGATAATCCCCCCGGTTTGCGCCGAGCAGAAAATGAATGCGAAAATTCTTCTCCCGCCAGCTTTTTGCGCGATGCAAAAACGTGTCGTCTGCCCGCGACAGTAAAACAGCCTGCGCGCCGATCTCAGCGGCCGGCTGCCAGGCAGTGGTTGCACGCAGGGTCGTTTGCACTGAGGCGGTGGTATCGTGGATTGTTTGCAGTTGGGCGGGCAGCGGCAGGCACAGCAGCAGAAAAGCAGTTTTGCAAAATGCGCGTTTGACGGTTTCCATGTCCATAAGATGATCGTTGTCCTTAACAGTCATTTGTGCCAGATTTGAAATATTCTCCGGGTGCGCGATTTTTTTTGCGTAGAGATAGGCGAAGCGCCTCGGAATGTATTACCGGCAGAGGGCCGTAATCGCGGGACTTCCGGCGAAATCGGCCAGGCAAAAAAGCATGGCATCCGCGACCGGGACTTGCTATATTCCCGAAAACGAATGTTCGCCAAGGATCGACGATTGAATAACTTTCCCAATCTCCAACCGCGAATAGACGCGAATCATCGCGAATTAAAAAGCATCAGCGGCCATTCGCGTTGATTTGCGGTTTACGGAAAATGACTAGTTTATTTAAATGACGATCCTGAAACGAACCGGTCTGCGAAATTTTGATGACGGCTTATGACATTTCCTGAGCAAAAAGTTTCTGGACAAAAGACAGCGAATACCCGCTGGTGGCCGTTTGTTGCCCTTCTGGCTCTGAGTATTCTCGCGCTTATTTTTATCTGGGAGTTTTGGGAAAGCCCGATCCGTCAGTCCAAAGTCCTGGCGACAATGTATGTACTGGGACTCGCGCTTATTTTGGCGTTGGTGTGGCTGTTCGCGTTCTCGCGGTTGCGTTGGC
>SZPB01000310.1 GCA_030263535.1 Cytophagia bacterium CHB2 | reverse complement strand
CATCAGCGCTTGTTCTTCCTCGTTCAACACCGGCGTTTTGGTGTGTGCGCGCGTGATCGCCGCATGCAGCGGCGGCAATTGCGCGGCCAACTGGCTCCAGCGGTATTGCCGCGTCAGGCCTTCGGAAATCAAATCGCGGTTGGCAATGGTGAGCATGCGCGTGCGCTCATGCGGCCGCAATTCGACTTGAAACGAGCCTTCCGTCCAGGTGAACATGCGCAACAAAGCCTGTTTGGCTTCGAGGCTGCCCAGCTCGGCGTCAATCACCTGGCCTTCGGTAATGTAGACTTTGCCTTCTTTATCATTGACGCGCAGCTTGATGACGCAGGTTTTTTTGCCGACTTCGATGGTCTGCAGCAAATCGACGAGATTCATTTCGGTCAACTGGCCGTTGAATCCCCGCCAGCGCGGCTGCGAAGATGCAGAAAGCAGCTCGATTTCTTTGATGAGATTGTCGATGCGCACCACGGCCTCGTCGATGTCAAACGGTTTTTGCAAATAATCATCGATTGACAGTTTCAAAATGTTGACGCGCTCATCGACCGTTTTCAATTTGCCGATCATCACAAACAGCAACGATTGCGTTGAAGGGCGGTTGCGCACCTCTTGCAGCAAATGGGGGCCGTCCATCACCGGCATGCGCACTTCCGAAATCAGCAAATTGGGCTTGAAGGCCTCGATCAGCTCGAGCGTTTGCGAGGAGCTGTCCGCCAGGCGCACATCGTAGCCGGTGGCCACCAGAGCCTTGCGCAAATCCGCGACTTCACGCGGATCTTTATCATTAATTAGTATGCGTTTGCGATCCATGAGATGAAATTTTGTTGCCGAGCTTGCGTTTTTTTGTTGCGCGCGCGATCAAAACGTGATTAAGATGAAACGCGCTGCCCCGCTGTCAATTTAATAACTACGGCTTGCCAAGAAGAAGGGGCAACGATGCCATCCCATCCGCGACATCACGACAGGAAATCTGCGAAGTCTCTAATCTTGGGGATGAACCGCCTGTGCCATGATTGACTGCCGGCCGTAACACGAGCATGAGGCAGCGGGGCAAGCGGCGCCGCCGGCTACCAGCGCGTCAGATTGGCGTCGCTCACCAAACCGGCGAGAAATGTTTCCACCGACGCGGGATCGGAAGGATTGCACTCGTGCAGATAATCCGCCGGCTCGGCATGCACCAGGTCACGCAGCGTATCCGGCGACAAGTTTTTCTTCTCCTGTGCTTTGATTACGGCAATGCCGAACGGAATTTTATAACTTGCTTTCAGCATCTTCAGCAAATAGCCGCAATATCCTAAGTCCTCTTGATGATGCGCTTCAATCACTAAAATAAAGCTTACCAAATCGTGTGCCACATTTGCGAGCAACTGGGTAAATTGTTGCTCCATCGATATACCAATAATTTCGAACGCTTGCTGCGCGGGCAATTGGCGCTCGCCGATTTCCAAATGCCGGAACGTTGCGCTTTCGATTTTACGCAAATTCGCTTGCGCGCCGGCCAGGCTTTTGACAAAAGCCGAGAGATAAAAGCTATCGCGCCCAATCACCACCAGTTTGGGACGCGCGGGCTGGCGCTGCTGCAGCAATCGTTGCAGGGCCGGCGCGATCTGATCATCCCGGTCTTGTTCGTCTGGAATGGCAGGAGTGGGAGTAATCGCCGCTGCCGGTGGAATATCCGGCGGAATCGCAGGTTTGACGGCTTCAAACTTTTTCGAGTCAACCTGGCCGTTGATGGCCGCAGATTGTTCCAGCGGCTCAAGGCGATCGGCAACGGGAATATTCTCAGTCGGCTCCTCGGGATTTTCAAAAAATGCGGCGATGTTTTCCAGAGAAATAGGCGAAGGCTCGAATTCTGGCGGCGCAACTTCCTCCGGAGAGGCGGTTATCTCGTCATGTGACGCGTGCTTTGGCTCATCTTGCAGAAAGCTCGGCATTTGCACCGGGCGTGACATGATATCCTGCAAATCGATCGGAAGCAAAGCCGATTCCGCCTCGTTCGTGTCTTCGGCAACCCGTTCCTCGGGCAACGGCTCCGGCGAGGGCGCAAAATCATCGCCGGTCTCTTCTTCCGGCGCTTCTTCGCGCAACTCGATTGTCGGGCCGTCCGCGCCGTTGCCGCCTTGCGGCGTTCCCCAAATCTCATCAGCGTGTTCATGCCAAAAACTGGGCAAGGTTGCCAGCTCCGAATCGTCGGTCAGATCGACATCTTCCAACGGACGCATCGTGGTGGTTTCCGGGAATTTGAAACTTTGCGTCTCACTACTGTCGACCACCGATACCTCTGTTATCTCATCGAGAGTTTGAGGCGGTTCAGCTTCCGGAGGCGGCTCGGATTTTGGCGGTGTTGGCGGGATTGGAGACTGTTCTTTCGCTTCAGCCTGCCGGAGAGGAGCGGTTTCGCTTGCCTTCTCCATGCGTTCACGCGAGGCGGGCGCAGGTGTTGCTGTTTTTTCGCTGCGCACGGCCGTCACTTTGAAATTCACCGGCGCCGGCGCGATCTCTGCCGAAATTTTTTCCAAAATTTTAGGCTCAGCCAGAGTCGAGGACAAATCTCGCTCGTCGTCTTCCGAGGTAATAATCGTTTTCGAAGGCTTGATAAATCCTTGCTGATAAAGCTTGACCAGGCGTTCGAGCGTTTTGATATCATCGTAGGTACTTTCGTCGATGATTTGCAGAAGGTCGCGGCGGCCGTCGATCAGGCTCACGAACCGCGAAACTTCGGTGGTCAGCTCGCGTTTTTGCAGAATACTTTGGAACGTATCGGTAATGACAAAAGTGGTTTCTGGCGAGGGCAAAAGCTTGAACAGACGCTCGCGTTCTTCCATGCGTTTGAAGCCCTGCAGCAACAGGCCGAGGTTGCTGACGGAGATTTCGTCCGGCACGTTGATTTCCTTGAAGATCATGGTGAAATGTCCGTGCTTCCACGGCAGCATTTGATAAACCGCCTTTTCGGCCTTGAGATTGCCGAGCGAAGCGTTCACCACCGCGCCGTCGCGAAAATAAATTTCGCCGTTGCGGTTGTTTTCATTGTGCAGGGTCAGCACGCCGGTTTTGCGCTCCACGCCGAAGCTTTCAATCAAATCCACCGGGCTGAACTCTTCCAGGCGGCCCACCAGTTTCTTGGCGGTTTCCGCTTCATCTTCTTTGATGCGTTCCATGCGGCGCAAGATCATGCGAATGCGCGCCAGCACTTCTTTGATGTGCAGCGGCTTGATCATGTAATCCTTCACGCCGCCGCGCAAGCTGCGCACGCGATCCTGCAATTCCCGGCGATTGGTCAAGAACATCAGCGGGATGGAAGAAGTGACGGGATCGGCCTTCAACTTTTCCAGCAACTGAAAGCCGTCGAGTTTGGGAAGATTGACCTCGGAGAGAATGAGATCCGGCACGCTCGATGAAATTTTTTGCCACGCTTGCATGCCGTCCGCAGCAACAATAACCTCGAAACCGGCGGTTTCAAGATTCTCGCGCAAAATTTGAAGATTTTTGGGATCGCCGTCTGCGACCAAAATGGTTGGATTATCCATTGCAGCCTACCGCAAGTTCGCGTTTGGCGAATTCTCCTACCCCTCTGCGCCTGCCGTCATCAGCAAGATTTTCGGCATACCGAATTTGCTCAAAGAAGTCCGCCAAGCTGTTGAAATTTATCTTTCGACCGCCGTTGCCGAAAGGCGATTTATAAAGAGGTGCGTAGCGTTTGGGCGCCGCCGATTAAATCATCATTAGCAATGATTTTTATGCAGACGAATATACTGGAATTCATCGCACCGGTCAAGGTTTTTTCTGGCGGCAAGAATTAAGGTGTGGACACAGGAATGGGATGGCGCCGCGTCGGTTGACGCAGGCTCATGAATTCGGCAGGGGGAAATGAAAAGATCCGACAGCGGAAAACGCCGCCATCTTCATAACCCACCAAACAGAGAAGCACGGGCCTGCACCGTGATGCAGCAGGCCCGGGGTCTTCACAATTTATTCAACCGGCGCTGCCAGTTTGCGAGCCATTTGCACGAGCTTGGGGGAAGCCGGCCGTCGTAACTCGGCCTCCAAAATGCCATAAAACGTTTGCAACGCCCGGATTCGGCGCTGGCAGTGCTCGCATGCCACAAAATGCCCGGCAAAGTTCTCGTACAACGAGCGGTTGTGGGAGGCGTTCAAGAGTACGAATTCCAGCGACTCTGCATCTAAGCACTCTTCCCTGATCACCCCGAACGGCCGGGGGATCCTGTTCCACTGGCGATGATAGTTTTTCTTCATGTTTTCATCGTGAAGATTCACCTTTCCCTGCAGTTATCGTCCTAACGCAAGAAAAGGGTGGTTAGGGTCTTGTCATCAGCGTTTTCCTGTTCCTGGGTCAGACTGTCTCATCCACGAACGCTGATCTTTCAAATTTGTACTCTCAATATACTGACAAAGACCCTATTTCACGGAAAAACCGTTGCCAACATTTACCCAAAAAATACCCGCGAAATCTCGCCTTGAAAATTAGCGAGTTACAGCAATTCTTTGAGATATTCGCGAAACCATTTTTTGGTCAACTTGCCTAAATATTCAAAGATCGTGCGCTCTTCCTGACGATACCGGCGTTGCGTCAAATCCGGCATGTATTTGCGCAAATGGCGAAAATAGGATTCGATTTTCTTGCTGTGCGTAATGTCTTCCAGCACATCTGCGAGCGTACGATAATAAACGTCGCCTTTTTCCTCGGGAATCTTCCCGCTGGCAACATACTGATTCTGTATCTTAACGCGAACCCGTTGCAGCACCTTTTGTTTGGCTTGTTCAATTTCTTTCAGCCGCACATAATCCAACGGCGAAATGTCTTCGATTTGCGCGATGAGACGATTGCGGACGACTTCAAGATTGGTATGGCGAATGAGGCGCGCGACCACGTCCGTGGGCAAATAATTTTGATAGCGCTCGTCGATGGTGACGACGGACAGCATTTTGCGAATGGTGGTGGAGACGTGATCTTTCGGCGTGTACAGCTCGAGGTAATGGTTCTTCAACGACTTCTCCGGAATGCTGGGCTTGGCTTTGCGCAGATAATTCAGATCTTCTTTGGTGAATTCCGCGGGGCTGGCAACCGGCTCCGGATGCGTGTCAATCGTTGCGATGGAGGTTGCCGAGGCGGCATGCCGCGCGCTGCGCGCTTTTTTCACGAAAATATACTCGCGGCCCATCTCGCGAAACGTGCCCAGGTCGCTGGCATTCTTGACGGCCACGCGAATGTTGCGGATGATCTTCGCGCCTTCGGGATCACGTTCCTTGAAAATGCGTGACAATTCCTGTTTGGTTTTTTTGATCACCAGCCGGCGCAGCATGATGAGCAGCTCGACATCATTGGGATCGACATGGGCATCGATGTACGGGCCAAAATAACGGCGCAATTGCACAAATTCGTTGTTATCATTGCGCATGAACAGACCGGCAACGCAATCGATGGCGAGATCATCCAACTCTCCGCTTTTGCGGCGACGTTCCCATCGAATATGCTTGCCAATGACTTCCTGATACTTCAGATAACTAAGAGAAATCTTCTGCACGAGATTGATAAACTCAACAAGTTCCCCTTGGGAGTATCCACCTCTCACAATCCTCGGAATTAGGTAGGAAAGTTTTTTGGAGTCCATCTGATGCGTCTCAAAGTTGCGTGAACAGTGCCAGTGGATTTGCCGGAAGTTATCTCCGATAACCGCCGCAAGATGATTGCAATGCGCTCCATTTTAGCAAACGTTATGCCTACAAGACAAAACCCTGGGCGAGGCGTTTTCACAATTAAACAAAGAGTTATCTCTTTTTTTAAGCCGTGCGCGCCGTCAAAACATCGTCTGAATGTTTCCCCCTGATACAATGTTTTCGGCTGAGACTTGCCGCGGCGAGATGTTCATGTTCTGTTGCAGGAGTTTTTCCCGGTGTGATGCGTTGCGAAGCAGCGAGAAACGCGTCGTAGCCGGCGCCGTGACCGGGGATTGTCACATTGATGAAGTAGGCCAAAGCTCGGCGGTGCAGCAGGTTGAACCCACCGATTTATTTTGATGCGAGGAAGTTACAGTTCTACCAGCAATCGCGTGTTTTGCGCACGGCTTGATTCAGGTGTTTTCGTATTACACGCGGACACGTTTTTGTATCATTTCATAACACGCCGTTTGCAATCTCGGCCATAATCACTTTATCTTTGATTTGAAAAGGCCGTGATAAAGTCCGGACAAGCTGACAACCGCAGGTTTGGGCCGCAACAAAGGAGAAACGAGAAACAAGCAAAAGCCTTTTCAGCGGGATTTCATTTCAGTCCGCGGGACACCTTCAGAATTTTATTCCAATGTCGAGAAATTGATCACCGAAGCGGAGAGATGAATGAAGGCGGGAGATTACACGTTTGGCGCGCAACGGCCGCCGGCGAACGTGCGAAGGCTGGCTTTGGATATTTGAAGAATCTCTTCTCTATAAACCTCGCACGTCGGCCGTTTTCTAATTGCCGCGAATCGCGATATTGATGTTGATGCCGAATTCCGTAAAGCTCACTTTGCCGTTGCGGTTGTCTTCATTTTTGCCGATGTCGAGATGCGCGCCGCCTTGCACGCGATTGCTGAAGGAATACCGCATTTCAGGCCGGAACGACCAGAGCTTGGTTTTGCTATTCAAGATCTTATCTGTTTTGCCGCCGCTGGCATCCGCCAACTGCGAGTTGGTTTCACTCGTTTTGTAGTTGAAGGTGACGTTCAAATCCACTGAATTCTTCAATTCTTTGTTCTTCAAGAACGGAAATGGCAGCCGGAAACCCGAACGTTTGGAATAGCTGTGCGTCACTGAAATGTCAGAGCCTTCCGAGAAGGAGGCGCTCTGGAAGTAATACGCAACCAAATCTTCGCCGGGTAGCGGCGGCGCTTTGCTGATGTTGTATTGCGGCGAATAGCCGTTGTTGATGTTGTAGGCAATGGTGGACGTCATGCCGTTTTTCCAACTGATGTTGAGCCGCAGCAAGGGCTGAAAACTGAACGCGAATTTTTCATCGGTAATGCCGGCGCGTTCGGGCGTATCCCGCCAGCTATAGGATTTTTCACCGCTGAAATTCGTACTGGCGCTCACCGTGCTGGCCACATGGCTGAACAGGGGAAGTTTTTCCAAACCTGAAACGTTCAACGTCCATTTCGGAAACGGCAGGCCGCTGGCATCGCCGAGCTTGAACCATGACAGCGAGGAGCTGCCCGTCGTGCGCACTTGTGAAGCCACGGTTTTTTGCCGCGTATAATCAAAACTCATCGTGATGTTGATATTGCGCGTCAGCGCGAAGCCGCTGGAAGCCGAGATGTTTTCCGACTTGTTATAATTGCGGAAGCTCGAGGCGATGCCTCCCTCCTGTTGCGGCCCCGGGTCGAGCACGAATCCGAACATGTAGGCCATGCGAATGCTGTCGCTCGACAACGCGTTCATACCGTTGTGCGCAACATTCTCGCTTTTGCGATAGGTAAGCGACACATCTTTGAAATCGCCGAACCAGCGCAACAGTGCCGTAACCGGGTTGGGAAACGTGCGGCTGCGCCGATCGCGTTTTTTCTCATCCTTGCTTTTTCCGGTGGAATCAGCCGCCGCGTCCGGAGGCGTGTCTTCGTCTGGCACGCTGGGAGGGGCCGTCGGCGACTCATCTTCTTTGCTCGGACGCGTACCGGGTTGCGTTTTTTCACCC
>SZPB01000309.1 GCA_030263535.1 Cytophagia bacterium CHB2 | reverse complement strand
GAAGAAACACAACTCAGCGGTGTTTTTGGCATCTCCGCGCCTTCCGAACGTGACGTTGAGAAACAACAGAAGTTGTGGCGAATGGGCTTGTGGGCGGTGCTGGCGCTCTTGCTGTGTGAAGCGTGGCTTGCGAATCGTACACCGAGATGAAGCAAGCGGCAAGTACGGCGTTGGCAAAGCGTTCGAAATGATAACCCGTGTCGGGGAGGGCAAAAACCTGCTTGGCGTTGCATGAAATTTTCACGCTTGTTTCATAGGCTTCGTTATAAAATTTTTGCATCGTAATTCACCCGAACTCAGGATGAGGCCCGATTAAGCGGCGACCAACATGAATCACGTTTATCGAAATCTCGAAGAGAATTTGACCGCCGGTTTGCGCGCCTGGCGTCGCAGCCGTTTGCAACGCGGCGTGAGCATCGCCTTGCTGGGCTTGTTCGGTCTGGCCGCATTGGCCTTGCTGACAAGGCCTGTCTTCAACGCGGTTCCGGTGTTGTGGTGGATACTAGCGATTATCGGATTGGCGGCATGGGCGACGCTGGTGCTGCAATATTTGATTCTCCCCTTGCGCCGGCAGCCTACGCTGGCGCAAATCGCGCGTTATCTGGAGGAACGCAATCCGATTTTGGAAGATCGCCTGGCAACTGCGGTCGAGCTTGGCGCGCATACGGCTCCCGCGCCAGAAAATCCTTTGTGGCCTCGTCTGGTGCAAGAGGCGGCCGACGAAGCGGCGCGTTTGCATGTTCCGGAGCAACTGCAAATCCGTTTTGCGCAGTGGTGGCGCTTGCTGGCCGTTGCGGCTACAACCCTGGCAGTGCTGTTGCTTTTTCGCGCTGCCGATCTCTATCAAGGCTATTTTGCGAACTATTTTGAATCAAACGCGCCGGCCGCGCACGCGGTTGAAGCGCTGCAGGTGAAACCAGGCAACGCACGCGTGCCGCGCGGCGAAACCGTGGAAGTGATTGCGGAATCGCCGCACCTGGAGGCGAGTGAAGCCACGCTCTATCTCGAACAAGGGCCGCAATCCTGGCTGCCTTATGCCATGAGCTCGACCACCCAGCTCGGCAAATTCACCCACCAGCTCTTTGATGTGCTGGATACATTGCGTTATTATGTGCGGGTGAGCGACGAAATATCGCCGATCTTCACGATTATTGCCGTGGAGGCGCCGGAAATCAAAACACTGCGCCTGACCTACATTTATCCGCAAGAAATCGGGCGGCCACCTCTGACGGAGGAAAATGGCGGTGATGTTTACGCGCCGAACGGCACCGAGATACAAATCGAAGCAATCTCGACGCAGCCGTTGGCGAAAGCGGAATGGCGCTTGCATGCGGCCGATTTTCGTGAAATGGATTTACGCAACGATACGCTTGCCGTCGCAAGCTTTACCGTCACGAAAGACGGGCATTATGTTTTGCGCTTCACCAATAACGACGGCATGACCAACAAACCGGTGGAATATTTTATTCATGTTATGCCCGATGAGCCGCCGCAGATCACGATTACCCGTCCCGGGCGGGATTTACGGCCGACGATGCTCGAAGAAGTTCCCGTGGAAGTACGGGTGCGGGAAGATTACGGACTGAAACAACTCACGCTGATCTATTCGCATAACAACCAGCCGGCAGTGCGGCAGGATTTGTTAGGGCAAGCGGCGCGCACACAGCGGCCAAGCGGAACCAGCTCTGAATACATCGCGGGCACGCTTTTGTATTTGGAAGATCTCGGCGCGCGGCCGGGTGATTTTATCTCGTATTACTTCGAAGCGCACGATGCCAAACAGCAAGCCACGAGTGATCTTTTCTTCTTCGAAATTCGTCCGTTCGAAGAAGAATTTTATCGCGCGTTGAGTCAGGGCGGCGGCGGCATGCCGAGCGCCGGTTTGTCCATTTCACAAAAAGAGATTATTACGGCAACCTGGAAACTGGAGCAACGGCGCGCCACAACGTCAGAGCAAGAGTTGGCGCGCGGCAGTTCCGCATTGGCCGAAACGCAGGCCAGCCTGCAAGAATCCATCAGCCGCATGGCCGAGAATGCCCGCATGCGCGGCCAACTCACCGGCGAAGCCGGTGAGGGCAGCATGGTAACCTATCTTGAGAAAGCGGCAGAGGCCATGCAGCGAGCCGTGCCGTTGTTGCACGAAAAAAAGCTGGCGGAGGCGCTCGCGCCTGAGCGCGAAGCGTATCATTTTCTGCTGCAGGCCGATGCCGAATTACGCCGGCGCGAAATCATGCAAGGCTCAGGGTCAGGTTCGAGCTTCACGCAATTGCAAAGCCGTGAAGAGCTGGCGCAATTATTCAAAGAAGAATTAGACAAAATTCAATCGAAATACGAGACGCTGCAAAATCGCCAGCAACAGGAGAACGCCAGCAGCTTGAACGAAGCGCAGCAAAAAGTTCGCGAGCTGGCGCAACGCCAGGAACGGCTGGTGGATTTAAACCGCCAACTCAGTCGTGAAAACGCGTTGCCGCAGGAACGCAAGCGCCAAATCGAGCGCTTGCGACGGGAGCAGGAGCAGATCAACCGCGATCTGCAAAATCTCAACCGGCAGATGCGCCAACTGAGCAACGCCTCCGCTTCCGGCGAGCAGGCTGCACAGCAACTGCGCGAAAACCTGGAAAAAGCCGCAGAGGATTTGCAGCGTTCACTCGACAACTTGCGCCGGGACAATCCCTCGACGGCTGCAGCAGACGGCAACCGCGCGGTGGAAAGATTGCGCCGCTTGCAAGATCAATTGCAGCGCCAGCAATCCGGCTCGTTGCGCGACGAGATGAAACAATTGCGTGAAGACTTTCAGCAGCTTGCCGAGCAACAAGGCGACTTGCGCACAGCGCTGGAGCAACAGGGCGAGCAGATCGCGCCCGAGCAGCGCCAATCCTTCCAGGAACAGCAACGCGCCCTGCAAGAGCAAAGCGAGCAAGCCTTGCAGAATTTGCAGCGCCTGCAAGAGTCTGCGGCGGACAAATCCGAAAAGCCGGCGGTGGCGCGCGATCTGCGCAATCTCACGAATGATCTTGCGCAGCGCAGAATTCCCGAGCGCATGGAGCAGGCGGCGCAGGCGCTCGCGCAAAACGAAGTGCAACGCGCGCTGGCTGAACAGCATGAAGCCCGGCAAGCCCTGCTGCGCGCGGAAAAAGCATTGCAACAAAGCCTTTCGCAACTGTCAAGCAATCCCGATGAACAATTGGATCTGGCCTTGCAAGAGGCGCAACGCGTGCGCCGCGAGTTGGAGCGCGGGCTGGCGCAAAGCCGCGAAAACAATGCGCAAGCCGGAGGTTCGCCGTTAGGCCAGGGCCGCGCCCCACAACAAAATCAAAATACGCCTTCGCAGCAAGCCGGACAACCCGGAGACAATTCCAATTCGCCGGAGCAATTGCGCCCGGAAGATATGAATTGGTGGAATCAACAATTGTGGAGTGGCGCGCGCCAACTGGAGAATGTTGGGCAATTCATGCGCAACGACTCGGCTCTGGCAGATGATTATGCCCGGCTCATGCAAAATTATCGTGGCGTGTTGCGCAGTTTTCAGGGCGGTAACCCGCAGCGCCTGAGTGAAATCGAGCGCACGCTAATCGATCCGCTGCGCCGTTTCGAGGCGGAGCTGGCGGCGCGCCTGGCAACCCTGCAACTGCGCGAGCGCTTGCTGACGATTCGCGACGAGCGCGTTCCGCCGCAATACCGCAAAATGGTGGAAGAGTATTTTGAGAGATTGGCAAAAAGCAAACAACCGGCAACCAACAACCCGTAACCCGCATGTTCGACTTCTTTTTTAAATACAGCCCCGTCGTTTATGATCAGGGACAATGGCTGCTGCGCTGGCACCCCTCACTTCTGGTGCTGCTCCTGCTCGGCGTTGTGCTTTTGGCGTTGATCGGGTTGGCTTACCGCCGCACCACCACGCCGTTGCAACGCCATTGGCATGCAATTCTCATTGCTCTCCGGGTGCTTGCGATCGTACTGCTCGTTTTTTGTTTATTGGAGCCGGCGCTCTCCGTAACCACGGTGGTTTCACAGAAAAGCAGCGTCTTGCTGTTGCTGGATAATTCGCAAAGCATGTCGATCCCGGATGGCGAGGGCGGCCGGCGCCGAGTCGATCAGATTGCAGCCTGGGCCGGCTCGGAAACCGATGCTGCCAGCATCATCTCCCGCCTCAAGAAAAACTTCCGCGTCGAGGCGCAACAATTCAGCGCCAACGTTAGCCCGCTTGCCGACGCCAAACAACTGCGCGGCGAAGGCGAGAGCACGAACCTCGCGCAAGCGCTGGCATATGCAGCGCGGCAGGCGCAAATGGGCACGCTCTCGGGCGTCGTTCTCGTGAGCGATGGCGCGGCCTCGGCTGGCAATGATCCGCTGGAAGCTGCCCGCGATTTGGTGGCGGCCAAAGTGCCGCTTTTTACCGTGGGCGTTGGCACGAAAATCAATAATGACATTCAACTGGCGAAGGTTGATGCCGCGCGCTCCGTGCTGGAAAACGCCATGGTCGAGGTCAACACGTTGATCCAATCGCGCGGCTTCGCCGGCAGAAGCGTCGAATTGGAATTGCGCGAAGGCAACACCGTCATCAAACGACAGCCGGTGGTTTTGCAAGATCGCAGCACGCGCGCGAGCATGCAGTTTTCGCCGGGCCGGCAGGGTTTCGCCAAATACAGCGTCGCGATTGCGCAACAACCGAATGAACTGGTTGCCGCGAACAATCAAAAAAGTTTTCTGTTGGACAGCCGCAATCGCACGGCGCGCATTCTGTACGTCGAAGAACTGCATCCGTGGGAATACAAATTCATGGCACGCGCGCTGGAAGGCGATCAGACGCTGCAACTAACCTCTTTGCTCAAAACCGGACCGGAAAAATTTTTGCGTTTGGGTTTGCGCCATAGCAGCGAGCTGGCCGGCGGTTTTCCCAAAAATCGTCGCGAGTTGTTCGGCTATCAGGCCGTGGTTTTTGGCAGCGTGTCCTCGTCATTTTTCTCGCCGGAACAATTGCAGTTGGTCAGGGATTTTGTGGCCGAGCGCGGCGGCGGTTTCATGATGCTCGGCGGCCGCCATTCCTTTGGGCAGGGTGAATATCAACGCACGCCCATCGCGGAGTTGCTGCCGGTCGAGCTGCCCACATACGCCGCAACCGATGGCCGCGCGATTGCGCCGCAATTGCACGAAGAATTTCGTTTTCAACCGACGGCAGAATATCTGACCATGCCGTTGCTGCAATTGCACGGCGACCCGGTTGAGAACGCGCAGATTTGGGGCAGATTGCCGTTGCTGCAGGGTTATAATCCGCTCGGCGCTGCCAAGCCGGGCGCGACGATTCTCGCCGTACATCCGCTGCATCGCGAAGAGGCCCCGCGCATTTTGCTCGCAACGCAGCGCTTTGGCCGCGGCCGCACCGGCGTCTTGGCGACCAGCAGCACGTGGCGCTGGCAAATGCGCCTCGATCATCGCGATCAAACGCACGAACGCTTTTGGCGCCAACTCATGCACTGGCTCAGCCTGCAATCGCCTGAGCCGGTCACCGTCGAGTTGGACCGCGAAAGCTATTCGCCGGGTGAAGACATTGCGTTGCACATCGAAGTGCGCGACAGCGCGTTCACGCCCTATGAAAATGCGAATGTATCGGTTAAAATTACAGACGCCGCCAATCAAGCGGTTACCTTAACGGCGGGCGCAGATCTTTCCGCTGACAGCCGCGCCAAGTATCTCGCGCGCTACGAAGCGGCGCATGAAGGCCTGTATCGCGTTGAGATTTTGGCGCATGGCCGGCAAGGTCAGTTTCTCGGCAAAGCCGAAACCGCATTTTTTATCGAACCCTCGCAGGCGGAGCTGGCTAATGTCGATTTGCAAGCACCGCTTTTGCAACGCCTGGCTGAAATCACCGGCGGGCGTTATTTCCACCTCGACGAGTCGCAAGATTTGCCCGATGCCATCTCGGTTTCACGCAGTTCGTTTTCGAAATTGACGGAGCATGATATTTGGGATGCGCCCATCTTTTTTCTGATGATCGTGGCCCTGCTGGCAACGGAGTGGTTCATTCGCCGCGCCCGAGGTTTGTCCTAAAGCGAGGGCGTTGAACCTGAAATAGAAGTTTTCAAATTAGGCAAAAACCTCATGAAAAATCTTCCGCGGCCGGGATTCAAATCATTCCTCGGCGGGGTACTCCTGAGCATTACACTGGCGCCTTCTCCACAACTTTTGGCCGAAACGCGCGTCGTCATCATCGCGGGCAAGGGCGGCACAGAAGCTTACACCGAGAAATTCGGCCAGTTTGCCTTACAGCTTCATGACGCGCTCATTACTCAGCATAATTTTTCGCCGCGACAAATCACGCTTTTGGCAGAGCCTGCGGCGCAACTGCCGGCCACGACTTTGCCGTGCCGCTTCGAGCAACTCGAAAAAATATTTACAGAATTTTCAAGCTCTCTGACGCGCGACGACATGCTGGCTGTGATTCTCTTCGGCCACGGCAGCGATGACGGCGCATTTGCAAAATTCAATCTCGAAGGCCCGGATGTGCGCGACCTTGATTTCGCGCGTTGGCTCGAACGCCTGCCCTGCCGGCGCCAAGTTTTTGTCAACACCACGGCGGCGAGCGCAGGCTTTGTCGAGAAACTCAGCCGCGGTGAGCGCATTGTCATTACCGCGACGCGCAGCGCCGAGGAAAAATACACCACGGCATTTCCGGAATTTTTTGTGGAAGCATTCGTGAAACCGGCAGAGGCGGATCTTGACAAAGACCTTAAGGTTTCTTTATTAGAAGCATTCGATTACGCGCGCGATCGCGTTGTGCGCTTTTATGAACAAGCCAATCGCTTGCGGCCTGAACATCCGCTGCTCGATGACAACGCTGATGGCGCGGGCAGCGAAATGCCAAGCCTCAGCTTCGCGAGGGTTTCCGCCGGCGAGACGGCGTTGCAATCACCGGATGGCCATTTGGCGGCGCGCACGTTTTTGCTGCCGGATACCTCCGCGGAAATCCGCGCCGTAATACTTTCGCCGGGTGCAACCGGCCACCCGCTCGAGCAAACCAAACTCAAACTGCTTGCGGAAATTGAGGAACTCAAAGCTGCCAAAGCCAGCATGCCGGCGGCCGAGTATGAACGCGATATCGAAGCGCTTTTTATACGGCTGGCGAAACTCAATCGTGAGATCAAGGCCAGTAAACCATGAAAATTTTGATCAGGCTCGTGATAACCTCATGAACAAAAACTCGTGTCGAACATTTGCCCGCGCCTTATGCGCGGGATTTTTTTGCCTGCTGGCGACATGCAATAGCGCCTTTTCGTTTCAAATTCGCTTGCCGTATCTCAGCTTGCAGCCTTATGAAGACAATCCAATTCTGCGACCGCGCAATAATGATTGGGAAACCAAAGCCGTTTGCCAGCCGGCGGCAATCGTGAAAGACAGCACGGTTTACTTGTTCTATCGCGCCGAAGACAACAGCGGCGCCGGTTTGTGGAACGGAACTTCACGCATCGGGATGGCAACCAGCGCGGACGGCATTCATTTCACACGCGCGCCCAAACCCGCAATTGTTCCAACGTATGATTATGAAATCCCCGGTGGTTGTGAAAACCCCCGTCTGGTCGAGATTGAAGGCGTGTACTACATGACTTACGCCGCGTTTGATGGCCATACCAGCCGCCTGGCTCTCACCTCGTCGCGCGATTTACAGCATTGGATCAAGCATGGTTTGATCTTCCCGGAAGCCTGCTGGACCTCGGCCGGCACGATCGTGC
>SZPB01000308.1 GCA_030263535.1 Cytophagia bacterium CHB2 | reverse complement strand
GATCTTACCAATGCCCAATTGCATGGTTTGCTCAATGTCGTGCGCAACGTCAAGGATGCCGGCGACATCAAAAAATTTATCCAAAATCAGGCCATGAAAGCCGAACGCGCCGGCAAATTCAAAGAGAAAATGCACGAATTTTGGCTGGCGCTTCAAATTCGTTGTGAGGCGGTTCAGTCTGAAGCTGCGATCATAGCGCGCGAAGTTGACCCAAAATGGGCGGGTCAACCGGAACGAGCCGCCAAAATCCATCAGCAGCTTCTGCAAAAGTTTATGCAGCATGTGATTGCGGAAAAGCTGCTATTGGAAAAAAGCAATCAGGCACATTCAAACGCAAGCAAGAAAGGATGACTTTAAATGGCTGCACAAATTTCAAGAACTGCCCTCAAATCCCGCTACCGCGTGAGCGGCGACCTCGTGCTTGACACGGCGCTGCACCTCGGCGGCGGGCGCAATCCGGCCAAGGGCACGGACTCACCGATTCTGCGCGATGGCTTTGGCAAGCCCTACCTTCCTGGTTCGTCGCTCAAAGGCGCATTGCGCGCGGCCGTGGAGCGCATCGCGCCGAATTTAAACGTCTCGGCCTGCGGTTTATTTGCCTCGGATGAAGCTCCAGGCAGTGAAGCCAATGTCACATCTTTCTGCCTTACGCCGTTGCGTGAAGAGCATCCCGCGCGAAAGGCTTATCGCGAGCTTGAAGAAGGAATCAGCAAGCCGTTGAGCAAGGAACTGAAAGAAAAAGCCGAAAAGCATCTCAAAAACGGTGCATATCACTTGAAGACCAACGCATCGATTACCGAGGAACTGCTGGTCGGCGTGCTCGAAAAGAATCTTTGCGAAGTTTGCAAAGCCTTTGGCGCTCCATTCATCGGCTCGGCGATTTATTTCCACGACGCCTCGATCAACGAAGCGAATTGGCTTGGCCTCACGCAAGTGCGCGACGGCGTCGGCATCGACCGCGACAGCGGCCGCGCCGTCGATCGCATCAAGTATGATTATGAAATCGTGCCCCCGCAAACCGTGTTCAATTTTTCCATGACCATTGAATCCGGCGAAGCCATGGCATTGGGACTGGCGGCGTTGGCCTTGCATGAATTGCAGCAAGGTAACGTTCCGCTCGGCGGCATTCGCTCGCGCGGGCTGGGCCGTTGCCATCTGGCTAGTGAAACCACCAAAGTCGAAGCGCTCGACTTCCGCAACATTGAATCACTCAAAGCCTACTTGACGAAAAACGAGCTGAAGCCGCTCACGCTGGATGATTTCATTCAACAGCACATTAAAAACTTGTGGGCAGAACAGGAGGCAAGCCATGTTTAAACGACTCGTGAACGAATGCACCATTGAATTGCGGCTGAAACCCGAAGGCGCGCTGCTAATAAAATCCGGTTTGGAGCAAGTAAGTGATGTGAAAATGGCATGGGTCAAAGTCTACCGCGGAGATCGATCAGATCCGGAAGTGTATCTACCCGGTTCCTCGCTCAAGGGTACGATCCGCTCACACGCCGAGCGCATCGCCCGAACGATCAAATCAAATGCTGCATGCGACCCGTTCAGCCCCCAAGGCGAGCTGGCCGCCTGCGGCAATGTTCTCGATGATCTGAAACGGAGCAAGCGCGGGAATGACCCCACCACCCCGGAAGTTTACAAAAACTCCTGTCTGGCCTGCCGTCTCTTCGGCAACACCTGGCTTCTTGGCCGGTTTGCGACCGAAGATGCTTATATTGAAGGTGATCCACCACAAATCCAGGTACGCGATAATGTGGGAATTGACCGTTTTACTGGTGGCTCTTTTCACTCAGCTAAGTTCGACTTAGAAGTCATCACCGGCGGCATCTTCAAAACCACGTTGCACCTCCAAAACTTCGAGCTGTGGCAACTCGGGTTAATCGGCTTCGTGCTGCAAGACATGAAAGACGGCCTGGTGCGCATGGGCTCCGGCAAAAGCCGGGGCTTGGGCAAAGTCGTTGCCGACATTGGCAAAATCACCCTGCATTATCTCGGCACAGCGCCAAAAATCGCGGAGAACGGCCATTTCAACATCATGGGCGTGGGCGCGCTTTTCGAGCAATACGAACAGTATGGCATGGTCAAAGACGATCGCGTGCAAGTTGAATCCGGGCGGGGCGAAATGCTGCCCTCGCCATTTTCAGCCCTGCGCCAAAGCATGACGTTTACCTTCGACAATTTCCCCTGGCAGCCGGTGGCCGACCGTTGGGTGCAATACGCCCAGGCGTACAAAGATGGCTTGGAGAAACAACGAGGAGGAAGCCATGGCCGATAAACCCGAAATCGACATCGCGTTGTTTCTCGGCCCGGCGCATTCGGAAGAGCTGCAAAAAGTGATTGATGCAATAAGCGCCTCCGCGAGTTTCGCGATTCTCGAATCCCTCACGGACATTAGCTTTCCGGCTCCACAAGCGGGCGAGATCAAGCTAACCGAGTGGGAGCGAGGCCGGTTGTTCGCCGAGGCGTTCGAGCTGCGATGGGAGAAAACCGGCGAGAAGTTTCGTTGTGTGCTGGCTGCAGAAAAAGAAGATTGGAAGTGGCCGCAAGCTGACTTCGAACTCAAAAAATCTTTCACCTCGGCAGATCACTTTTTACAAGACTACTTCGCCGATGCCGGGCGCGAAGAATACAGCGTCTACCTTTGGCCGGAAACCGACAGCCGCCTCGGGCGGCAACTGCACTACGCGTGCCTTGACGCCACACGCCCAAAAACTTCACCAAACGAGAAAAGTCCCAACGCCAAATTGCAGATCAAACGTTACTTTGACGCTCACGGCCGTTTGATCTTCTGGCGCTACAAAAGCATGAGGTGGGAATCATGAATCCATACAATTTCGTTCCGCTCGGCCCGGCCGCGCCGCGCCGGAAAGTCCGCACCCACGAAAGCTTCGGCCAGACGCTGCACGCGGGCACACTGGTATGCCGCATCAAAACGCTGACCGAGATTTTCGTCGCCGAGCCGCACGAACGCGCCGAAAGCAATCAGCATCAAGAATTGCGGTTCATTCGTGAAGCAGGCAGGCCAATCATCCCCGGCAGCTCGCTCAAGGGCAGCATTCGCAGCATCGCCGAAGCATTGAGCGGCTCCTGTCTCGTACTGGCGGGCGATCGCAAACGCAGAGCGGTGAGCCATGATACCCTTGCTTTTTGGGATCAAAAGCGCCCGCACGAATACGCCATCTCCGATGGTTTTGCCCCCTGCGGCATGACGGATGAACGCGACCGTTCTCCCGGAAAAGACCGGCGCGGCAAAAGCGGAGAAATCCTGGCTTGCCCGGCATGCCGGATGTTCGGCTTTCTCGATCACAACAACGTGCATCTCGGTTATGTCAATTTCTCTTCCGCGCATCTCAACGGCCAGGCGGCCGAGTTTCAAATGCAGACGCTTGCGCCGGCAGGAGCCCCCGGTCCGCGCCACCGCACGTTTTACGGCACGCCCTCAACCGGTTTTCGCGACGCGCGCGGCAGGAAATTCTATTATCATCGCCCTCAAGGCCTGCAAACCTCGCGTGACAAATCCGACCAAAACAAAACCGTCGAGACGCTTTTGCCCGTCGCCACATTCGAATTCAAAGCCGATTATGAAAACCTCAACGACGACGAGCTGGCCCTGCTCATCTTCGCCCTCACCCTCGAAGACCCGATCCGCCACAAAATCGGCATGGGCAAGGGCCTGGGCCTCGGCAGCGTGCAGATCACAATCGAAGAATGGCGCACCATCGATTTGTCAAGGCGTTATCACCAACTGAACGCCGGCAGTCAAATTCTCACCAACGATGCGCTCACCGCTGCCTTGCAACAGCAGCGTGAAAAGTATCATTCGGTTTTTTCAGCCTGGCAAAGCTCACTGCAAGCGCTGCGCGAAATTTGGGCCTGGGATGCAAAGCAGACGCGCGAAGTCCAATACCCCTCGTACATGTGGTTCAAAGACTTCAGCACCGTCCCGCTCGAAGAAGTGCCGGACGACGCCGGACAATACAAGCTTCGGCAAGCACCGCAACCGCAGCGAGGACCTTCACGATCGGGGCCTTTCACTCCCCGCCCCGAAGATCTAAAAGCCGCCGCCGAAGCCCAGAAAGAAGCGGACAAACTCCTGCGCCAAGCGCAACGGCAAAGCAAACAGCAAGCCGTGCTGGAGCAAATGCCTTATCAAAATCGTGACACCGAAGAAGTCAAAATCACCGCTGTAGCGCAAGATAGCTTCGAAATCACGCTCAAAAACCTGCCGGACAAAAAGTTCGCCGTGAAAAAGAAAAACCTGTACCGACCCTATCAAGTCAATCGCAATATCAAAGTCCGCATTTTGGTGAACAGACAGGGTGAAGTGACGCGTGTAGAGGAAGTATAGGCGCTCTATCAAGAAAGCCGTCGCGCAGAAGAATGTCGCAAATGCTTTGTTTGGAGGATGCTCATGGGAACATACCATTTTATGGGCCTCGGTCGCGCCGTCGGCGCGGTAACCTGTGCGGTCGATTACATCGAAAAAACATTGGACTTGATGGCCGGCGGCGATCCTCCGGCAGAAGTGGTCAAGTTTTTTCACGGCAGCGGCGGCATTCGCCATGCCGAGCTTGACAAGGGCAAAATCGAGGCCCTGGTTCTTTTTACGAGCAAGGAAGTCATTGAAAACAGGCTCTCCGCTTTTGCTTACTCTGGCAACGAACATCCTGGCCCGGTTCGTAACGAGGTGCTGCATGTCCTCAAGAAAGTTTGGCGACGGGCAGACGCAGATGCCGGCCGTAAAATCTTCTGGTGCCAAGTGGAAATCGATGATTTCCAGGACTGTTTCGACAAAATCGTCAAGGTCGCGTATCGCTTCAGCCCGCCCGGCAAACAAGGCAAAGAAATCTGGTGCAACCTCACCGGCGGTTCAAACTCGATTGGCTTTGCCTTGCTCTCCATGGCGCGCCTGACTGGCCTTTCCATCAAGAACTATCTTATCGCCCAGCGAAAAGAGTTTCAGAAAGAAATAGAAGTTCCGGGGGCCATTAAAATCCAGCCAAACAAAGACGGCTATTTTAGTGCTTTTCCTTTTCTCAAGACCCATATCGACACGGCGAGCTTCTATGAAATCCTCATGGAATTGCCTGCCGAGATCGAAACCATAACAACGCAAAACCTTTTCGATCGGCTTCGTGGCCGGGGGTTGTTTTTGCACCTTAATCTCGAACAGTTTAGAAAAAACTACATGCTCAAGCTTCATGGCCTGGGTTATACGGAGTTTGATCGCAACAAGGATCTCAATTCTATCAATCTGCGAGGCCTGGATTTTCTCAATGAATTGGAACATTTGGAAAACGCGATCACGCTTGAATCAAAACTCCTAAAGCGTGAAATCGACTTGGTGGCAGAGGCCAAAAAGTGGCCGTGGTTTGGCACAGTTGACGAGCTTTGATAAAGCAAAAATTTTCGACTATCATCCGTTTTTAGACAGGAATGGCAATCATGACCCTCCTCAACCTCTCCCACCCGCTCACCGCAGAACAATTGCAACAAATCGAAGCGTTGAGCGGGAAAAAAATTGGCGCAGTCAAAAACATAAGCGTTCACTTCGATGCCGCCCAGCCTTATCCCGATCAAATCGCCACGCTGGTGGACTGCATCGGCCTTACCCCCCAGCAATGGCAAAACGAGCCGATCCTGCTCAACCCGCCCTCGTTCAACTTCATCGCGGTTGCCTTGCTGGCCGAGCTGCACGGCCGCATGGGATATTTCCCGCCCTGCGTGCGGCTGCGGCCCGTCAAAGACAGCCTGCCGCCGCAATTCGAAGCGGCAGAAATTATCAATCTCAACGAAATTCGCGAGCAAGCTCGCAAGCGGCGTTGAAAGTAAGCCGAAGCCCTCACTACTTTGGAGTAAATCTCATGGACGATATTTTCAAGGGGGTCGTTTCCAACTTCTTCTGGGCCCTCCTTGCCGCCGCCGTCACCTGGCTCTGGGCGCGGCGCAAGATTAGCCGTTTGCGCCAGCAACTGCGCGCCTTTCAAACCGAACGCGGCGACCGCGAAGTCGTGCTCATCTTCTCCGCCCGCGAAGACATCACCGAAGCCGTCAACGCCCAACTCATGCGAGATGGCCGCCAACTCCTGCCCAAATTCAAGCTGCATCACGAAGGCAGTTTTAGCGACCAGGAGCAAGAATGGATGGCCTACGTCCACAAAATGAAAGATCAAGTCAAGAAAATCCGCGAGCATGGCGCCACCCGCATCTATTTTTTCACCAATCTTCCAGTGGTCATGGGCGCATTCGCCGGCGCGTTGTTGCGCAACGGTCCTGAGGTCATTGTGCACCATCATTTTAGCGGAGTCTATCGCCGCATTGGCACCATCACCCACGAAACCGTATATTATTGATTATCGCCGCCGCAGGAGGTGCGCCTAAACCCTGGATTTCCCTGTTCTTTGACAACTTCTTTTTCCCACGAGTTAAGCTGAATGCGCAATCATCAATCCGCAATCTGCAATCCATCGTCGCCAACGAGCTGCAATCCCTGCTCGACGGCATCGGCTTCGATCCCTACGCCGGCTTCTACCACGTCGCCGAATACGGCCGGCCCAGCTTGGCTCTCGATCTGCTCGAAGAATTCCGCCATAGCCTGGTTGACCGCCTGGCCCTGCACCTTTTCAATCAAAACGTCTTTGCCGCCGCCGATTTTCAAAATGTCGCTGCCGGCGGCATTCACCTCAATCGTGAAGGCCAGAAAAAGTTCTTTCGCGGCTATGAACGCTATCTTGGCGACTATCACGGCTCGCCGCCCGGCGCCAGCGTCGGCCATTTTCGCCGCCATTTCAAAAACCAGGCCTATAAACTGGCAAAAGCCATTCAAGAAAAGGGCGGCTATCAACCCTTCGATCTCAGCGCACCAGAAGCCGCTGCCGCCGAAACCGGTGACCCGCCCTGGTGAAAACAACACTTGACTTTTGCCGCCGCTTCATTATTTTGCAAACCATCGACAGCCAACGGTCGACTGCCGACCGTTGACTGTCGACCGTAAACCGTCAACCGTTCCCATGTTCGTGCTCATTTCTTACGACATCACCGACGACAAAGTCCGCTTCCGCCTGGCGCGCACCTTGAAAGACTTTGGCAAGCGCGTGCAGCGTTCGGTGTTTGAAGCGGAGATCACCGAAGCCGAGCTGACCAAGCTGCACCAAAAACTCGCTCAGGTACGGCTCGATAGCGACGATAGCATTCGTCTTTATCGTTTGTGTGACGGCTGCGTTAAAGGCGTGAAAATCTGGGGCAGCGGTGAAGTCACCAAAGACCCGGACATAATCGTTCTCTAAAATAGCAGCACTCCTCATTTCAGGGTAACGTTTTCACACCAACTCTTGCATGGAGATTGGCTAATTTCCGCCATATAGAATTTTGTCGCTGATTATAAAATAAAAACAATAACTTATATAACTATGAATGTCAGGAGGTGATAAATTTGCGGTTCAATAAGCGGCAAGAAATTCAGGATTACCCGTTTTTGATTTGCAGGTTTATAAAAAACAATCACCTGCAACGGTGGCTATTGGAATTGACCTAATCTGTATTGTGGGATTGAGACCTGTTGCGATGAGCACGTCGGTGTTCGGGTACATATTCTATTGGAATTGACCTAATCTGTATTGTGGGATTATTCGATTGTAGATTGTGGAATTCGGAATGCGGATTGAAAAGCCTATGCGAGAAAGCCGCGCTGAATCCACAATCATCAATCCGCAATCCGAAATGATTCGTGGGGATTG
>SZPB01000307.1 GCA_030263535.1 Cytophagia bacterium CHB2 | reverse complement strand
ATCAATGAAACCGGCGAGGCGTTTCTCTCGCACACCAAATTGAACGATTGCTTTGTCATACGACTCGTGATCAGCCATTTGCGCGTCACTGAAGCTGAGTTGCGCCGCACCTGGGAAATCGTGCAGGAAAAACAGAAGCTCTTTTCATAGATTAATTAATTACGACTTTTTGGCCCCGGCAAGCCCGACACTCATGTTCACTTAGGACGTGCCGTGACCGCATATCCCTTCTCGTCCGCCAACTCACACCTGCGACAGCTTTTTTCAAAGAACGATACAACCTTTTGCATGATTTTCGTCACTCATTAATAGTCATGAAGATCATATCGAGGTATCTCGGCCGGCTTGAAGATCGCAGGCTGGTGAGAAATTTTCTGAGGCGCCGCGACGAAAAAGCTTTTCACGAGCTTTATAAACGCCACACGCCCGCGTTGTTTCAATTTGCCCTGCGCTTGCTGGCGTGGAACAAACACGAAGCTGAAGACGTGCTGCAGGACACCTGGCTGAGAGCGGTCGGAGCGCTGCCAGAATTTCGGTGGCAGTCGAGTTTGCGCACCTGGCTGATCAGCATCGTGCTCAATTGCTGCCGCGAGTTGGAGCGCAGGCGTGCCAAAAACTCGCATGCCGTCCTCACCGACGTGTTTGTTGAAGCGTATGTCTCGCTCGAATATCTCGATCTCGAACGGGCGATTGCCGGCTTGCCTGACGGTTACCGGCACGTGTTCGTGCTGCACGATCTGGAAGGATACACTCACGCCGAGATCGGTTCGCTTTTGAATATTGAAGCCGGCACTTCGAAAAGCCAACTCCATCATGCCCGCCGGGCGGTACGGCAATCCCTGTAAGAACCCGCGGCGACTACAGTCAATCGGAGCAACACCCATGAAGCCATCTGAACCTCTCGACGATTTCAGTGCGGAAGAACAAGCAAAGCTTGCGGCTTTGCCGCGCGCCAACCTGCCCGCCACAATCTTGGAAAAGAAGATTGTCGCAGCGCTCAAAGCCAATGGGCAACTGCGGCAGGCGCCCACACCGCAGCCTCGCCATCTTCTTCGCCTGGCCACGGCCTCTCTTTCATTCTTGCTGATTTTCACGCTGGGATTTCTATTGGGCAAGCGGCAGAGCACGGTGCCCGTCGCTCCCAACCAGCAGGCCATGTTCATGCTGCTGCTTTACGAATCACCGGAAGCGGTGGGCAGCGAATCTGACAAAGTCGTGGAATACAGTCACTGGGCAAAATCCCTCAGAGAAGCAAAACGTGCCATTTCAGGAGAAAAACTGAAAGATGGCGGACGGCTGCTGCGCCAGGCGCAAGGCCAGCTCGAAATCAGCGAGGTTGGCCATCAGAACCAGCGCGAAGCACTGGGCGGATATTTTTTGATCGAGGCACGAGATATCGAGGACGCCCTCAGCATCGCCGAACGCTGTCCTCATCTCAAATATGGTGGCGCAATCGAGCTCAGGCAAATTGACAAGATCTAAAACGTATCTCAAGTCGCAATGCCAATGGAGGTCAAGATGTACTTGCAACAGTTGCAAATCCGTCGGGGCCCAACAACATCCCAGATGGTCCTCCTCCTACTGTTCATTGCCATATCGGCCGGGCTCCCGGGTTTATCGCGATCACAACAAAATCCTTGCTGCGCGAGCAAAGAGCCTGATTTCGTTCCTCATGTTTGGGCGCTGGAACACCCTGTCAGGGATGTCGAGCGCGTCGCGGCATTCTATCCCGGCGCATTGGGATTTGAGATTGAGAGCAACAGTTGTTGTATGGCGGCCGGCGTTCTGCGCAATGGCAGCACGAGGTTGATACTCAGGCGCGACAATCTTGAGCCCGCAGTTGCACGTCTGCGCGATCCCTCCAACAATCTGCTCAAACTCATGGAAATTCCGGCCCGGCAGTTGACGATGAACGGTATTGCTTCCGATACAATTCCCGGAGACATGCCCGCGCTCGCCCAAGCCGGTTTCAATCGTTTTAAGTTGCTCGAGGGCCACTGGCAGGGACGCAGCACCAAGGGTTGGGAAGAAACAATCACTTTCAAAACAATTGCCAAGGGTTCAGTGGTGGTGGAAACCTCGTTTGACGCGCATCCCAACGAAACCATGATGACAATGTTTTATTTGGACGGAACACGCCTTCTGCTCACGCACTATTGCGTCGCCGGCAGCCAGCCTCGCCTCGAAGCGACTTCATTTGAAGAAAACGGGGACGCCATTACCTTCACTTTCCTCGATGCGACCAATCTCCCTTCACGCGATCGCGGTCACATGGACAAGGCGGTGTTTCGCTTTGTTGATAAAGATCATTTCAGCGCACAATGGACGTGGTATCAGGACGGCAAAGAGAATTGGATGGAAGAAATCAAGTATGAACGCAAGCGCTAATTTCACCGGCCCCCGCCTCCTCCCTCCTTCCAGGCGATCTTTCGATTGAACGAATGTTATAAGATTCTGTCATTAGAAGAAATTTCTACTATTTATTGCGCCGGCGGTATCGCGCCGGCTTTCGTCAACAAGACGCTTACTGAATCCATCCGTGAAAAACATCGCATTTGTCACTTATCACAAAGCCCCGCACCTGACGCCGGATGACGCCACGGCGCTTTCATCTTTGCGAGACGCCGGCATCGCCGTCACGCCCGTCATTTGGAATCTCCCCTCGAATGATTGGAAAGCATACGACGCAATAATTCTGCGTTCGTGCTGGGACTATCATCAAAAGCTCGATGACTTCCGCGGCTGGCTCGATCACATTGCCGCGCTGCAAATTCCGTTGTGGAATCCCGCGGAGATTGTGCACTGGAACCTGCACAAGAAATATTTGCAAGACCTGGCAGCACAAGGTGTGAACATTCCCCGGACGATATGGCTCAAGGCGGGTGCACCGGCGCCATTGCAAACATTGCTGCAAGATTATGGCTTCGCGCAAGCCGTGGTGAAGCCTGCGGTTTCCGCGACGGCCTGGCAAACCTGGCGCACCTCGCCTGCAAACGCGCAACACGATCAAACCAGGCTCGATGAACTTTTGCGATCTTCAGACGTCCTGATTCAGGAGTTCATTCCCGAAGTGACAATTTCGGGCGAATGGTCGCTTTTATTTTTGGGCGGAGAATTCAGTCATGCGGTTGTCAAACGCCCGCAAACAGGGGACTTTCGCGTGCAATCCGATTTCGGCGGAACATATCATGCAGAAACGCCGCCGCCCGAATTGATCCAACAAGCGCGAACCATTGTGAATCGAATAAACCGGCCTCTTCTCTACGCGCGAGTCGACGGCGTTGTGCGTAACGGAGAATTTGTATTGATGGAATTGGAGCTGATCGAGCCACAATTGTTTCTCGGTCTGCATCCGTCGGCGCCCGAACGTTTCGCCGCGGCAATTGCAGCGATTTTGTGAAAGACACCATCAAAAATTCCTGGAGATTCTCGTGATGAAGATCAAGTACTTTGTTCTCATTCTGCTGGCAACCTCCTTTTGTGTTGCACAAACCCCTGACCCGGTAACTCCGGAAACTCCCTGGCAAATGACGATTTCGCCGCAACATGAGCCGGGAGATGCGCTTCAGGTTTCTGGAACGGTTTACGGCCCGGACGGCAAAACGCCGATCGCCGGCGCAACGGTTTACGTTTATCACACCGACATTCGCGGGTATTATTCTCAAGATAGCCGTAGCGGCAGTTCGAATCCCCGCATCAAAGGCACCATGCGCACGAATGCGGAAGGCAACTACGCGTTTCGCAGCATCAAACCCGGGCCGTATCCAGGCTCGCGTGTTCCAGCACACATTCATTACCTCGTATCGGCGCCGGGATACAAGCAAAAGGTTTTCGAAATCGTTTTTGATGATGACCCGTTCGTCACGGCCGACATCCGCGCGCGCGCCAAACGGGAAAACAGCATCTATTCAATCAAAAAACTCGAGCGGGACTCTCAAGGCGTGTGGCGCTGTGTGCAAGATGTGCAACTGCAACGTGAATGAATGATAGGCGTCGCGATGTTAATCTCTTTACTTCGTGCGCCCAAACACTCATAACAAAGTTAACGCCTGAACCATCACGCAGCGCCGGATATCATTCCAGCACGCACCAAAGCCCTTCTTACTGAGGGGCTTTTGCTTTTTAGTATTGAATCCGCAACTTGCTGCGAGTTTCTCTCCTCTCTTAGCGACTTTCAGATTGACATTCAATTCCTCATTGTCTAATTTCCCGCCGCTCTATCACCATACCTCTACTTCAAACCTTTTATTGCCAGCGCTTGCATCTGCGTTCAAGGAGGCGACATGAAGCGATATTTTATGGCATTGTTTCTCACGCCGATCATCATATATGCACAGACTTCTACTCAGCCAAAGCAAGAGGATTCCCAATCCTGCTATCGGGTCAGCGAGACGATTGCGCCGGAAACGTTCGTTTATAATCGCATTGGCGAAAAACAGCGCTTGCTCGAGCTTGCGCGTCCGGAGACAAAAGTCATTTATCTCCTGCTTTTCGGCGGTGCCAGCGCCAGCCCGGTGGAAACTTATGGCGGCATTTGGTGCAATGATTCCTTCAATGACCTGCCTATTTCAAATTATCTTTATCTCAAATATCGCGAAGCCGGCGTCACCTTTGTTGCCGTGGCCTGCCCACCGGTTTACAGCGAACAAGATTACGGCTATCCCGGCGACACATTTCTCGCCCAGCCTGAAACCAGTGAAGCCTGGGGTCAAGCGTTCGAGAGCTTCGTGCAGGCGACGTATGACTTGCAAAACACTCACGTCATTCCGTTTGATAAGATTTACTTCGATCCCAAGTTTCGTTTGATGTTCAATCACCAAAAGCTGACGAACGGGGTTGCATTCTCCGATTCGATTTTGGCCTGGATGGGCAAACTCAAGCCCTGCTCGGACAAACAAAGCCATTCACTGCCCACGATTTGGCTGCTCTCGCCGAACGGCAAAGTACTGCATGAGCCATTTGTCGGCAATCGTTACGGCATCTCGACACAACGCATTGTTTTCACCGTGCGTGAGGTGGAGGCTGCGTTGGAAAATATTCTAAAAGACAAAAACTGAACCGCCGAGCTTAAAACAATTCGCGCCGCCCCGGGAAGAATAAAGCCTTGCCTTTCCTTCAAATCTTTTTATTTTGCCGAATCCTGACTTGTGTGTTTTGAAGATGAATTTTTGTTTTTGAAACAAGAACAAAAGCGCCCTTCACTACTTTAATCACGGGCTTTGCCATGTATCGCGAAGATCAAGCAGCGACAACACTTCCCTTCACTGCCTCAATCGTCGGCGCCAATGTTTTGCGCAAAGAAGGCCAGACCAAAGTGACGGGCCAGGCCCAATATGTCGATGATTTCTCCTATCCCAACATGCTGCATGGCAAAACCATACGCAGCACCATCGCACGCGGCGTGATCAAAGAAATCCAATTCGATCCGCAATTTGATTGGTCGCAGATCGTGATCGCGGATTATCGCGACATTCCCGGCACAAATATCGTTGCATTGATCGAGGATGATCAGCCCCTGCTCGTTGAAAAAGAAATCAGACATCACGATGAACCGATACTGTTGATCGCCGGCAACAATCGCGAAGTGCTGGAAGAGGCCGCGCAACATATTCATATAAGCTATGAAGAAAAGCCGGCGATTCTCTCGATGGAACAGGCGATCGCCGCCGGCGAGAGCGGCGACGCCGGCATGATCATTCACAAATCAAATAACGTTATAAAAAGTTTTCTTATCGAACGCGGCGACTTGGATGCCGGTTTTACGCAAGCCAATAAGATTGTCGAAGGCACATATCGCACCGGATTGCAAGAGCACGTTTACATCGAGCCGCAAGGCATGATTGCAATTCCCGGCGCGGACGGCTCGATCACCGTGCAAGGCTCGCTGCAATGCCCGTACTACGTTCACAAGGCGCTCAAAATTCTTTTTAATCTGCCTGATGACAAAGTCATTGTGATTCAAACCGTGACCGGCGGCGCCTTCGGCGGCAAGGAAGAATATCCCAACATGATCGCCGGACATGCGGCGTTGCTGGCGCGTAAATCCGGCCGGCCGGTGAAGTTGATCTATGATCGTTCCGAAGACATTGCCGCCACGACGAAGCGCCATCCGGCAATCGTACATCATAAAACCGGTGTGACCCAAGACGGCAAGCTGATGGCGGCAGATATCGATGTCATCATGGATGGCGGCGCGTATGCCACCTTGAGCGCTGTGGTGCTTTCGCGCGGCGCGATTCACGCGCTCGGGCCTTACAATTGCCCAAACGTGCGCATTCGCGCGCGAGTGATGGCAACCAACACGCCGCCGGCGGGCGCGTTTCGCGGCTTTGGCGCGCCGCAAACATGTTTTGCTTATGAAATGCACATGAATCACCTCGCGCAAACGCTCGGCATGTCACCGCTCGAGATTCGGCAAAAAAATGTATTGCGCGAAGGCGACGTGACCGCAACCGGGCAAACCCTCAATCTCAGTGTTAGCGCTGAACAAGTTTTGGAAGCCGCGGTTAAGAATTCAAATTATCTGGCAGAATACGCGGCGGCGCAAAAGCAAAACGGCTCGCATAAACGCGTGGGCGTGGGTTTATCCCTTTTCTATCACGGCGCGGGCTTCACAGGCAGCGGTGAAACGCGCCTGCCCACCCGCGCCGGATTGGAATTGACTGAAGCAGGAAAAGCGCGTGTGCTCACCAGTTCGATTGAAATGGGGCAGGGCACGGAAACCATTTTCTGCCAGCTTGCTGCCGAAGCATTGGGTGTGACTTATGATGACGTTGAATTCGCGCAACCCAACACCGCGCATGTGCCGGACAGCGGCCCGACGGTGGCTTCCCGCACCTGCATGATCGTCGGCAAAGCCTTGCAAGACGCGGCTTATATTCTCAAGAATAAACTTGAGGCTTTTGGCCGCGAAAAATGGGGCGCGCATGCCGTGGCGCTGCGCAACGGTGAGTTGTGGGCCGAGGGACGCAGCATGTCGAGTTTTAGCGATCTTGCCAAAGAATATCTGGCGCGCGAGGGCAATGTCAAAGTGTTGCACGGCTACTCCCTCCCTTCTGACATTAAATGGGATGACGATACTTATCGCGGTGATGCTTATCCTGTGTTCGGCTGGGGCGCGGATGTGGCGAAAGTAGAAGTTGATTTGGATACCTACGAAATCAAAGTGCTGGAATTCATCTCAGCAATTGATTGCGGCAAGGCGCTGCATCCGCTTTTGCTCGAAGGCCAAATCGAAGGCGGCTCGTTGCAGGCGGTCGGCCACGCGACGATCGAAGAAGTGATTCTGCAAAACGGCAAAGTGCTCAACAATCGCATGACGAATTGCCTCATTCCGACTTCATTGGATACGCCGGAGATGCGTGTGGTATTGATCGAGAATCCCTATCCGTATGGCCCGCACGGCGCAAAAGGCGTGGGAGAGTTGCCCATGGACGGCGGCGCGGCGGCCGTTGCCGCAGCGGTGTGGCAGGCGGTTGGAGTGATGCCGGAGGAGGTGCCGATTACGCCGGAGAAGTTGATGGGGTGGAGTTCGACAGCAGATTAGCACGACAAAAAATTGGCGAGTCTGATTGTCAATGTAATTGGTGAGATTGTGCAGTATATCAAAGATTGGCAGTATTTTTGAATCTAGTGCAACACGTTCTGAACACAGCATACTACCATGCAAATCAACGCTAAATTGATAAGGAGATCAAAATAACAACAATATTGCAGGAAGTGTCAAGGGTCACCACAATTCCCCCACCCGGGGTCAGGATAATTCCCCCACCCCCTGCGGGAGGAAGCGGTTTAAGATAGGCGGAAATGCGCCGCGGCG
>SZPB01000306.1 GCA_030263535.1 Cytophagia bacterium CHB2 | reverse complement strand
ACAACGAGCTGGTTTATATTCCGCTGGGCGTCGGCGTGGTGATTCCGCCGTGGAATTTTCCGCTGGCCATTCTTACCGGCATGGCGAGCGCGGCGATCGTCACCGGCAACACGGTGTTGCTCAAACCCGCGAGCGACACGCCTGCCATCGGTTATCGCCTCGTGGAAATTTTTCAGGAAGCGGGCTTGCCGCCGGGCGTGCTGAATTATATTCCCGGCAGCGGCAGCGAGATTGGCGATTATCTCGTGGCGCATCCGAAAACGCGTTTTATCTCCTTCACCGGCTCAAAGGAAGTAGGGTTGCATATCAACGAACTCGCCGCAAAACCGCAGAAAGGCCAAATTTGGATTAAGCGCATCGTCGCGGAAATGGGCGGAAAAGACGCCATCATCGTTGATGAAGATGCCGATCTCGCGGCGGCAGTCGAGGGCGTGGCCCTGAGCGCCTTCGGTTTTCAGGGGCAAAAATGCAGCGCCTGCTCGCGCGCCATCATTCACACCAAGCTTTATGATGAATTTGCTGAACGCCTGGTCGAACGCACGCGCAAGATCACTCTCGGCCCGGTGAAAAATCCCGCCAACTGGATGGGCGCGGTGATCAATGCCGCGGCCCAGGAGAAGACGATGCAGTACATCGCAATCGGCAAGCAGGAAGGCAAACTCATTTGCGGCGGCGAGCAGGGTCCGGACAGCGGTTACTTCATTCAGCCGACGATTTTCCGCGACGTTGCGGCGAACGCGCGCATTGCCTGCGAGGAAATTTTTGCGCCCGTGCTGGCGCTGGTGAAAGCGAAAGATTTCTCGCATGCCATCGACATTGCCAACGCCAGCGAGTACGGCCTGACCGGCGCGGTGTACACGCGCGACCGCGACAAAATCGCGCGCGCGAAACGCGATTTTCATTGCGGCAATCTTTATATCAACCGCAAATGCACCGGCGCGCTGGTGGGCGGCAATCCCTTTGGCGGTTTCAACATGAGCGGCACGGACTCCAAAGCCGGCGGCCGCGATTATTTGCTGTTGTTCCTGCAAGCCAAATCGATTTCAGAGAAGTTATGAGGCATTAACCGCCCGGGCGCTTTGTTTCGTGAATAATTGCTAACGAACGGCGACAGCTCAGAAGATAGCGCCCGGGCGGTGGTTCCCGTCTGAATTCGCAAAGTTGCATTGCAGTCGGACAATGTGTATCTTTCCGCCGCAACGATTCTACCAACTCTGGAGGCCGTACATGACTAAAGTGATTCTACAAACCGATAGTGCGTGGACCCGCAAAAAGATTGAATCAGCCATTGATTCGGAAAAAACGCTTTTGCAAAGAGCGCTGCGAAAAACCGAGGAAAAAATCAAAGCGTTTGAACAAAAGCACGGCAACCTGGATCGGGCGTCGCTGTACGGTAAGATTGACGATATGGAGTTATTGGAGTGGGAGGGAGAGATCGAAGTTTCGCAAAAACTGAGGGAACAACTCGCTTCGTTTCAGGAGATAACGATTGAATATCAATGACTTTTCCTGATGCTTGACTTTCTAAATGTTCATAAATACCTTGCGGCGCAATCGTTCGCTTCCTGGAATAGTATTCCATTCACGCAGGAGAGTCTTTGACCATGTCTCCGAATGTTGCTAAAATCGTTGCTCCGCTGGTAAACAACGGGCTTTATGAAAATGCCGAGGCCGCCGTAAAGGATCTGATGGCGCATCACATTCTTCACCAAATCGAGCACTATCGCGCCATTGTCGCGAAATTCGAAGAGAAATACGGCATGCGTTATTCGCAGTTTACGGCCTATTTGCAGGAACGTGCAAAACAGCTTGCTGGTCAGCCTGCACTGCATAAAAAATTCATGCTGGAGGAAGAGGACGCTTTGGACTGGAAAATTGCGACGGAGATGCTGGAAAGCTGGTTGGGCCTGAGGGGGAAAAGCGCCGCGTGAATAACCTGAGCACATTGCTGGCCGAGCTTATTTCCCGGCTCGAAAATTCCGGCTTTTGTGAAAATACAAGGATTGTCGAAACCGCTTTTTTCTCCATCAGCCAATTCTCCTGCAAAATTAGGGCAACCATCTTTTCCACTTTTACCTTGCAAATCCGGCTTTACTGCAATCAAGAGCATTGGGACTATTCCTACCAGGTTTTTGATGAAGAGCCGTTGTGCCGTTGGGACAACAAAGAACACTTTCCGGAATTGAGCAACTATCCCCATCACTTTCACACAAAAGACGGCAAGGTTGTCGCGTCGCCCCTAACCGGCGATCCTCATCAAGATTTAAATCTTGTTCTGGATGAATTGGCGAGGCTCTTCGCCAGCAAATAATTTCTGCCCGGTCGAAAAATTCCATGCCGCCTGACTCAACCACTTTCTTGCAGCTTCTTCTCGATCCCCAGCACTGGACGCCCGCCACGATTTTCACCGCGATTGGCGCGCTCGCGGCGGTGGCAGCCGCCTGGTTCGCGTACCTGCCGATTCTACAGCAGCGCCGCACGCAGCGCCTGCTCGAAAAAAGTTTCGGTTCGGATCTCTACTCGCCGGAAACCATCGAACGTTCCACGCGCTACTACATTCCACCCAATTGCTCCAGCGTCGATCCGGCGCAGGAAGCGGAAATCCGCCAGGTTGTGGCCACCAAAGAAAAGCTTTTCGACGTCATCAACGAACATCTTGCCAAAGAGAGTCCGAATCGCCACCTGCTTTTGCTGGCGGATTCCGGCATGGGCAAATCTTCGTTCGTGCTGAATTATTATGCTCGCAACCAACGCTTGCGCCAACGCCAGCGCTTGGCCGTGGTGCCGCTCGGCATTCCGGATGCAGATGAATACATTGCCAAAATTGACAATAAGCGCGACACGGTGATTTTCCTCGATGCCTTCGACGAAGACACCAAAGCCATCAAAGATCATCACGCACGTTTGCTGGAGTTGATGCATGCCTGCCGCCAGTTCAAGCGTGTGTTGATTACCTGCCGCACGCAGTTCTTCCCGCGCGATGAAGAGATTCCGCGCGAAACCGGCATTGCGCGCGTAGGCCCGCGCAAAGCAGGCGAAGGCGCAACTTACGAATTTTGGAAGCTCTATCTCTCGCCGTTGAGCGACGAACAAGTGCAGGCGTATCTGCGCAAGCGCTATCGCTGGTCGCGGCGCAAACGCCGGCAGGCCAACGAACTGGTAAAAAAGATTCCCCTGCTCAGCGTGCGGCCCATGCTGCTCGCGTATATCCCCGATTTGTTGGAAAGCGGCGCCAAGATCGAATATGCCTTTCAGCTTTATGAAGTGTTGGTGGAAAAATGGCTGGAGCGTGAGAGCCGCTGGGTGAAGCCGGAGGATTTAAGGCAATTTTCCGAACGCCTGGCGGTCGATCTTTACCGCAACAGCGAGCGCCGCGGCGCGGAACGCATTCTACGCGCCGAGCTTACCGAACTGGCGAAGGCCTGGAACATCCCGCTTGACGAGTGGCAGCTCAGCGGTCGCTCTCTGCTGAATCGCGACGCCGAGGGACACTACAAATTTGCCCACCGCTCGATTTTGGAATATTTGTTCGTTAAGCGTTTGCTGAACAACGACAGGGGCTGCCACGGCCTGGCGTTGACGGATCTCATGAAAACATTTTTGCACGAAACCCTCGCGCATTATCGAGGTCTTGGGCAACTGTTTCAGTTGAAACCCACGCCGGAGATTCGCGAGATTCTCTGGAAAATGCTTCGTTCAAAGCCATTGCCGCACTTGACGGCTGAAGAAGCGAAGGCGATGATAAAATTGTATGATTTTTTTGATAGTAGTTACAACAATAGCTGTAAGGGAGTTACGCATCGTTATGAAACGCTCGATCACAAAGGTGAAAAAATCGTGTTGGATCACGCTACCGGCCTCATGTGGCAGCAGTCAGGTGCGTCTGAATACATGTCTTTTGAGAAAGCTAAAAAGTATCAACAAAGTTCGAATAGCAAACGTTTTGCCGGATTTGATGATTGGCGCCTGCCCACTTTGGAAGAAGCAATGTCTCTGATGGAACGCGAAAAGAAGAACGGCGATTTGTATATCGATCCCGTATTTGATCGCACACAACGTTATATTTGGACCTCTGATAAGTTCAGCGAGTCGTCGTGTTGGGTTGCCTATTTCATCTTCGGTAATTGCCTCAATCAGCCCGTGGACGACGGTTACTATGTTCGGTTAGTTCGCTGAGGGCAATCGATTATTCGGCTATTTGAGTCATTCGACCATTTTCTTTTGCTGTTGCAGTTGCTTTTAAAAAGCGATCCCTGCAGCGGTAGAGAGACCTCGAAAAATTTTTTGGAAAGCCCCATGGCGCAGTACGAACACCTGCCCATCTACAAAAAAGCCTACGATCTGCTGCTTTATTTTGAAAAGATCGTACACAGCTTTAGCCGGTATCACAAATACACCCACGGCACGGAACTGCGCCGGCAAATGCGCGAGGTGTTGCGCCTCATTCGCCTTGCCAACGACGCCGAGGAGAAAGCGCCGGTGCTTTTGAAAAACCGTGAATTGTTGGAAGATTTAAAACTCACGATTCGCGTGTGCAAAGACGTGAAAGCGTTTCAGAATTTCAATTCGTTTCAATACAGCATCAACGAGGTGGTGAGCCTTTGCAAGCAGAACGAAGGCTGGCTGAAACACACGCTGGAACAAAGCAGCCGGCCAGAATCCTCTTCCCGCACCGGCGGAAAGCAGGAGCGCGCCCATTGATGATTGTGCACCCCGGCCACCCCGTTTCACCGGGGTATTCGCAAGCCGGCAATCCTACTTTCGCGAAAGCGAGGCTGGATTGGACGAGGGTTTCGTAGCCCTGCTTCCTTGCCGGGCACTGTTGAGCCACAGAACGCCGTGGCAGAAGCAGCCGCCCACGAGGGGCGGGGACTACGGCCGCAAGCGCCGGGGCAAGCGAGTCGTCGTGTTGGGTTGCCAATTTCAACAACGGTAATTGCAACAATCAACACGTGGACAACAATAACTATGTTCGGTTAGTTCGCTGAGGAGAATCATCGTTGCTATTCGAATTCCCGCAGATGTACCGCGCGTATCTGGCTTGCCGCCGCACCAAGCGGAACAAGCCGAGCGCGCTGGCCTTCGAGCTGAATCATGAGGAAAACCTCGTGCAGCTTGCGGCAGAGCTGCGGGAGCAGCGTTATCAGCCCGGCGCTTCGATCTGCTTCTACACGAAAAAACCGAAGGCGCGGGAAATCTTCGCCGCGGCATTTCGTGATCGCATCGTTCACCATCTCGTTTATGCTGCGCTCGCGCCGGTGTGGGAGCGCGTGTTCATTCATCACTCTTATGCCTGCCGTCCCGGCAAGGGCACGCACGCCGCGGCCAAGGCTTTGCAACGTTTCCTGCGCCAGATCACCGGCAACGGCGCGCGATGCGCCTATTTTCTGAAAATGGACGTTAAAAATTTTTTCATGACCATCGACCGGCGCAAGCTGTTCGAAATGCTGGCCAACCGCTGCCCGGATCCCGGGCTGCTTTGGCTTTTGCGCACCGTGGTTTTTCATGATCCGACCTTGAATTATGAATTGCAGGATCGCAAAAACCTGCGCTTCGCTCTGCCGCCGCATAAGTCACTCTTTCATGCGCAACCGTTCTGCGGGCTGCCCATCGGCAATCTCACCAGCCAGTTTTTTGCCAATGTTTATCTCAATGCCCTCGATCAATTTGTCAAGCACGAGTTGAAGTGCCGTTACTATTTGCGCTACGTCGATGACTTCGTTCTGTTGGCCGCCAGCCTGGAGCAACTGCGGGCCTGGCAAGCAGAGATTACGCGCTTTTTGGCAGAACATCTCGCGCTCGCGATCAACTCCCGGGCGACCCGTCTCGCGCCGGTGAGCGGCGGGGTGGATTTCGCGGGCTTCATCGTGCGTCCGGGTTACATGCTGGTGCGCCGCCGGGTGCTCGGCAATTTGAAAGAAAAATTGCGGCAGGCGCGCCGGCAACTCGTCGCCGCAACGCCGGGGTATCACGCTTATCGCTTTCACGAGGAAACGTTGGAGGCCTGCCGCGCCACGCTCAATTCCGCCCTCGCCCATTTTCAACATGCGCAATCACGGCGTTGCCTGGGAAGGCTCTGGCAAAAATTCGCTTGGCTGGAACGCTTTTTTGTGGTATCCTCGCGGAAAGCCGCGCGCCGCGACGAGCCGCTGCGCCGCAAATCGAGGTTGAGAATGCAAGTGCTCTGGCTCAAGCAGGCGTTCAAACAGCATGTCGTAATCGTGCAGATCGGCCGCTACTACGAAGCCTTCGACGCGAGCGCGGAAGTTTTGTCCCCAGCCGCGGGTTTGCGCTTAAACCAGAATTGGCGCGGCTTTGCCTGCGGCTGCGGCTTTCCGCAAACGCTGCTGGCGGCCGTATTGGCAAAGCTCAAAAAGCAAAAGCTGCCGGTGGTGATCGCACACGAAACCGGGCGCGAAGCCCAACACGCCAAGCAGCGCGCATTGAGCATGATTATTGAATATCCCACGAATTAACCCAAGGGGCGGAAACGTGCCTTTCAACGACGGAAAACTCTGCTTCGTGCTCATGCCGTTTCGTAAAGAGCTGAAAACGGTTTACACCGAGGCCATCAAAACCGCGTGCGACAAAGCCGGCTTCAAGGCCGTGCGCGCGGATGAGTTGATCGGGCCGTTCAATATCCACCGCGATATTATCGAATACATTTTCAGCAGCGACGCCATCATCGCGGATTTGACCGATTGGAACCCCAACGTGTTTTATGAATTGGGCGTGGCGCACGCGGTTGCGAACAAAACCATCATGATCGTGCAGAAGGGACAAGAGCTGCCCTTCGACATTCACAACTACCGCTGTATTGCCTATGATTTGAGCGAGCCCGGGTTGCGCGCCCTGGCCTATCAAGTCGGGGAATACCTCGAGCATCTGGAAGCCTGGAGCAAGCGGCCGACAAACCCGGTGCAGGAATTCAAGCGTGAGGATCTTTTCATTACTCCGCGGCAAGCTGAAAACCTGCGGCGCGAATTGCGGCGGCAAGAAGAGCAACTCAAGAATGCCGTACCCAAAGCCGAATTGGAACGCGTGCAGCAGGAATTGCAGAGCAAAGAAGCGCGGTTGCGAGAAAGCGTTCCCAAAGCCGAGGTTCTGCGGTTGCAAAAGGCTTTACAGGAAAAAGAAGCGGCTTTCGTGAACAGTATTCCGAAATCGGAATGGCAAACGAGCCAGAAAAGGGCACAGGAGCTTGGACAGCGCAATGAAACGCTGCGGCGCGAGAATGAAGCTTTGCGCGTGCAGAACGCTCAACCGCCGGCTCAAGGCTATGATAAGCGCCGCGTGCAGTTGGTGGTGGCCTTGTTGGCGGTCGCGACCATAATTTTGGCAACGCAAGTTTTTAAAGCGGCGGAACCATTTTCAGAAAAGCCTTCTTCCGCCCAACGCATGGCACCGCTTCAATCCGAAGAGAAAAAAGACAATCCCGCGATTATGCTGCGCCGTTCACCCTGGTTGCGTGCGACTCCGGCAACGCTGAACGGCGATCAAGTTAAAAACATGCTTGGTGCTAAAGGTTTTTATGATAAGAATATGAATGAAAGCGGCGCAGGGATCAAGAATGATTTTGAGTTGAAAGTTATTACTGGCGATTCGCTGGTACTCGACCATGAAACCGGTTTAATATGGCAACAATCCGGTTCGCTGAATTATATTACCTATGCCGCAGCGGAACAATTTGTGCGCGACGTGAATAATAGAGGCTTTGGCGGGTTTACAAATTGGCGTCTGCTAACATTGGAAGAGGCGATGTCTCTGATGGAAGGCGAAAAGAAGAACGGCAATTTATATATCGATCCCGTATTTGATCGCACGCAAAGTTGGATTTGGACTTCCGATAAATCTAGCGAGTCGTCGTGTTGGGTTGCC
>SZPB01000305.1 GCA_030263535.1 Cytophagia bacterium CHB2 | reverse complement strand
TGAGGATTTGAAAACTTTAAAGGATGCTCGCTGCAAAATAGAGTCCCGCCGCAAAAGCCAGCACCGAAATCAACAGCAATGCCCATTTCACTTTACGCGCGCGTTCGAAAGCACGGCGAATGGCGGCGGGCGAGTTTTGATAGTGCCGATACGGCAGGGGGAAGATCACCAAGATCGCGCACAAGGCGCTGAACCCCCACAGCAAGAATGGCACGACAAAAGAGCTGGTGGACAATTCGGGTTTGACGGCGATCTTGATCTGCATGCCGGCCAGAACCAAGCCTGCCACTGCGCCGACGGCGCCGACTAAATATTTCGCGGTTTCTTCGAGGCGGCCGAGGCTGGCGGCAAACTCGTCGCGCGCGAGTTTGAGGTAGAACAAATCATCTTCGTTGGCGGGCCGGCCTTGCACCTCAAGGATAGGATTGTTCATCGTTATGCTCCACAAAATCACCTCAGGTGAGAAGCAAACATACTGTCTCGCTTGCGATTCGTGAAAGACGCCGCAAGATAGATGGTTCCGGCGCAAAAATCAACCCGGATTCGTCTTTCGTCTTGAAAGAATAGCGATTATTTCGCATGTTTTCGCCGCTTCATCTTCATTAAAGCGTCATGAGACGGATACAAGTAAAGCGGCCTGGGCCGCGAATTGGGCAAAGAGGGGTTGGCAGCTTAGGAGTGCCATTTAAATAGTATACTCATTTTTGAACCCGCGAATGAACGCTAATATTCGCTAATTTCAAAATTCGCGTTTATTGGCGTGCATTCGCGGTTTGAGATTTGGGTAAGTTATTTAAGCGAGAATCCGTACTTGCAAACCAAGCAGGTTCATATCAATCTCAATCCGAACCCGATCGGTTGGTATTGAAGATGGCGTGAGGCCGCAGCGGCAGCATTGCAACGAATCGTGCGATCGCGCCGTCCAGTATAAAAAATTGCATCGCCGGGATTTCAAGAAATTTCATCATGCTCTGGTTTTCAGCCCCATTTGCGTTGTTCTCTCTGGTAGCCTTGACGATTCCGCTTGTCATTCATTTGCTGCATCGCCGCCCGGGCAAACGAATCAAAGTCGGCAGCATCAAATTTTTGCAGGAGTCCCAGCGCCATCGTTTCAAGAGTTTCAGGCTGCACGAGGTGCCCCTGCTGTTGTTGCGCGCGGCGTTGGTGGCAATTTTGGCGATGTTGCTGGCGCAACCGTTTTGGGTTCCCTCCGATGAGGCTTTCCGGCACCAAGGGGCTTCGTGGGCTTTGTTGAGTTCAGAAGCGTTGGAGCATGCGCAGAATTTTCATCTTCGCGATGAAATCGATTCTCTAAAAAATGCGGGTTACGAGTTGCGGATTTTTGCGCCGGGATTTCCCCCGCTCACTTCATACTCTGCCCCTCAAAAATCCAACGAGACTGAAGATTATTGGTCGTTGTTGCGTGAGCTGGATGCAATTCTGCCGGACAGCTCTCGAATTGTGATTTTTGCACCCAACTCGATCAAGCATTTTCGCGGCGAACGGCCGGCATTGCGCACAAATATGGTCTGGCGTGCAATTCCCAACTCAGAACCGAAGCAGTGGATTGCGGAAGCACGATGGCTTGGGCAGGATAGTCTGCTGGCAGTCGCAGGCTTTAGTGAGGCGCGGCAAACCTTTTTCGCGCGAGAGGTGTTGCAGGCGACGAGTCGTGATCGGCTGTTGACCGGCGAGAAGCTGCCTCCGCTGTCATGGTCGCGTGCCGACAACGGCGGCCAGGATACCTTGCGTTTTCTGCAAAGGGCGGCCGCGCCGCGCGAAAACAGCGTTTTGATTGAGCCAGCTCGCGAAATTAAGCACGTCGCAATCATTCACGACGAACAGCGCAGCGACGATGCGCGCTATGTGCAGGCGGCATTGGCGGCCGCCGCGGAATTCGGGCATTTGCCGATTCGAACGAATCAGTTGCAGCCGGATCAAATGAATGAAGCAATGAATTCTGACTTCATTTTCTGGCTTTCAGAGCAAGCGGTACCAACTGCGTTGCTCGAACAGACTTCCAACGGCGCGACACTCATACGCGACGCGGCGTCAAAACAATTTGAAACGGTTGAACGCAAAATCGTCATGAGCGATGATCTTGCGCAAGATCCGCCCCGGCTTGCGCGCAGGATTGCAGTACCAAACAACCGAATTGTATTGTGGCGCGATGATGCCGGAGAAGCATTGCTTTCATGCGAGCGCATCGGTACAGGCTCGTTTTATCATTATGCCAGCCGTTTTCATCCGCTGTGGAGTGAGCTGGTGCATCACGCGGCGTTTCCGCAGTTGATGTTGCATATTCTAAAAGAATCGGAAAGCAAATCACATTGGCATGATTTGGCCAATGATCAACGCGCGATCAGTTTGTCGCAAATCATGCCGCACCAAGACAGAACGCTTGCAACGTCCCATGCCAATGCCGGCGCCACCAGTCTGCATCTGCCGTTTTGGATTGCCGCCCTGGTTCTGTTTGCCCTGGAACGATGGCTGGCGGAAAGGAGAACGGCGTGACGGCTGAGCTTGCACATGAACGTCTGCAAAGCGGACTGCGCAAGTGGCGCATGCAACTCGCGCGGCGTTATGTTCTTTTTGCGCTGGCCGCGAGCTTGCTGTTGGTCACCGCAATGCGATTATTGTGGCCGCTCTCTACCGTTGTTCATCTTGCTACGCTGCTAATCTCGTTCGCCCTTATTCTGTTAATGATGCTGATACGCGCCCGCAAACGTTTTGCCGATGTCGAGGCGTTTGCGCATCATTGCAATCGCGTCTTTCCTGAATTGGAGGAAAGCTGCGAGCTTGTGCTCAAACCGGAGAATGCGCTTTCGGCTTTGGAACGTTTGCAGCGCAGGCGCGCCTTGCAGGCATTGGACAATATTCCCGCACAACAACTCTATCCTCGCCCAAACCTGACAACCGGCTGGGTGTGCGCCGCAAGCGCGACATTGCTCGCCATTGTTATTTTGATTTGGCCGCCGGCGCCATTTTTTGAATCGACCTCCGGCAACTCTATTGCGAACGCAACGCCGTTAAACGAAAACATATCTTATTCACGTGAAACTCTGCCGGTCGTGGAAAAAATCGCGGTACGCATTTCTCCGCCGGGCTACACCGGCAAACCTGCGCGTACGCAGGCGCAACTTGATTTGCAGGCGGAGGAGGGCGCGCAGGCGTCGTGGGAAATTGCATTCACCAAAAAACTCAGCACTGTTCAATTGATTTTCAGCGAGGGAGATACGCTCTCCCTGGCCCCGATTTCTGAATTTCGCTATTCTGCCAGTCGTGTGCTCACCCAAACCGGATTTTACCATCTCGCGTTTGGCGCGAGTGAAGCCAATACGCAAAAATCCGACTACTATAAAATCGAAACCATCAAAGATCAACCGCCGCAAATCACATTGGCGCAGCCGGAGCAGCGCACCGAGCTCGCGCCGGAGGCCACGCGCAGACTTGCGGTGCAAGCAGAGATCACGGATGATTACGGCATTCGTTCGCATCGCATTGTCGCGACACTGGCAAAGGGCACGGGCGAGGCGGTCAAATTCCGAGAACAAATTCTGGCGTTCGATCAGGTTAAAATGAAATCACCGCGACAGCACGACTTGGCCACGGTGCTTGATTTGCACCAACTCGGCATGGCGCCGGGCGACGAACTTTATTTTTTTGTGGAGGCCTGGGACAATCGCGCGCCGCAAGCCCAGCGCAGCCGTTCCGAAACTTTTTTCGTCATTTTGCAGGATACCGTGCAGGTGACGCTTGCGAGCAGCGCCGGACTGTTGATCAATCCGCTGCCGGAGTACTTTCGCAGCCAGCGTCAAATTATCATTGACACAGAAAAGCTGATTCAAGACAAAACACAAGTGAGCACGGCCGAATTCAACCGGCGCTCCAACGACATTGGCATCGATCAAAAACTGTTGCGGTTGCGTTACGGCCAATTTTTGGGAGAAGAGGCAGAATCTGCTGCGCTCAGCCAGGAAGCCATGCCGCACAGTTCCGAGGCTCATGAAGAATCCGGACACGAGGAAACGGCGCCTTCTCAAGCAAAGGAATCCGCAACAAACATTGTCGAACAATTTGCGCATTTGCACGATTCCGAAGAAAACGCGACGCTCTTTGCCGTTTCCATCAAAGCGCAACTGAAAGCGGCGTTGGCAGAAATGTGGCAGGCAGAATTGCATTTGCGCACGCATCGTCCGGAGCAAGCCTTGCCGTTTGAATATCGCGCGCTGGCGCTGCTCAAAGACGTGCAGCAACGCGAGCGGGCCTATGTGCAGCGCGCAGGTTTTGCACCCGCGCCGCTCAAGCCAGAGGAAAAACGTTTGACCGGCGATCTTTCCAAAATTCAAAACCTCACATTTGCCAAAGAGATCGTTCGCGAGGATCCGTTTGCCGCGTTGCGCCGCGCGCGTGCGCTTTTGCAGCAAATCAAAAAAAGCCCGCAACCCCTCGAAGCAAGCGCAACCAATATTTTGGAAGAAGCCGGGCAAGAGTTGGCGCAACATGCGTTGCAGAAACCCGGCCGGTATCTCAAGGCCTTGCAGGCATTGCGCACGCTCATCAACTCGCTCTCTGCTGGAGAAGTCTGCCGCGACTGCCCGGCGCCAATCGAACAAGCGATTTGGAATATTTTGCCGCCTGAACCTCCGGCGCCTTCCCCAGTATCCACCGCGCACACTTCTTTGGGGCAACGTTATCTGCAAAAAATCGAGGCGCAACCATGACACTCGGCGCGTTGCAGGTTCCGGGCGATCCCCGGCAAATTTTGGGATTGATCCTCGTTGCAGCAATGTTACTCGCAGGTTTGCTCGCGCTGGTTTATCGCCGGCCGCAGCGCCGCCATCTAGCAGCGCGAATCGTTATGACAATCATCGCTGTGATTGCGCTGGTGCTGATGGCGTTGCAGCCGCGCTGGTCTGCGCGCGCCCGCAGCCAGAACGGTTTGTTACTCACTCCTGGTGCGCCATTGGACCACGCCCAAGCTTTGCAGGCAACTCTAAACGCGCAAACCTTTCTGCTCGCAACGGCAGACACGGCGACGTGGGCATCATCGCTTGATGACTTCAAAGTGATTCCGGATGCGGCTTATCTCAAAAGGCATCATGCCGACATCGATACGCTGCATGTTGCTGGTCATGGTTTGGCGGATTATGATTGGGAGGCGCTGGCGGGCATCAACATCATTCATCACGCAGGGCCGCTTGCGGCCGGCATCAAACACATGCGCTGGCAAAGAAATCTCGTGGCCGGCCAGCGTTTGCACATTCGCGGCGTGCTTGCTCCATCACAACACAAAGAAGGTTGGCTTTATTTATCCGATCCTGGCGGCGTGATCGATTCGCTCGAGATTGATTCCAGCCGGGAGACGCCTTTTCAATTCAGCCTGGCGCCGCGTGACACGGGCAGATTTCTATATGAAATGTATTTCAACGCGCCGGCAGAAAAAGCAATGTGGCGTGAAGAGTTCGAGGTTATTGTCACGCCGCCGCCCGTGTTGCACATTCTGGTAATCGAGGCTGCGCCGAATTTCGAGACGGCGTATCTTATGCGCTGGCTGGCAAAGCAAAACCACGCCGTGGCCAGCCGCACAACCATCAGCCGCGAACGCCATCGTTTTGCTTTTCTCAATCACGCCAAAGTCGAATTGATGCGATTGGCGCCTTCCCTGCTGAAACGATACGATCTACTTCTGATCGATGGCCGCGCGTTAAGTGAATTGTCTGCTCGCGAGCGTTCGAGGTTGAGTGAAACCATAACGCAAAACGGCCTTGGCGTGCTGCTCATGCCGGATGAAATAGTATTGAACCGAGAGCAGCAAAATTTTTCCGGGCATGAATTCTTTTTGAATTTCAAACTCGCGGCGTTTCCCGATTTGGAGGAACGTCTTGTCAAACCGAAGTGGCCGGACGGCGGTGATGACGCCACAACCGCGTTACCCGCCGAGCCATTCGAAATTGCGTACAACAGGAATCTGAAGCCGTTGATCAAAGACGAACACGATCGCATTCTGGCCGCGGCACATCGTCGCGGCAGAGGCTGGATCGCGCTGCAACTGGTGCGCGATTCCTATCGCTGGATATTGGCAGGCGCTTCCGCGCACTACGCTGCGTATTGGTCGCACTTACTCGCGGAAATCAGCCGCTCGCCATCAGAGGAAAAATGGGAATTGCCGGAAACGAAGCCGCTCATCGTCGATCAGCCACTACAGGTTCGTCTTGCAACCGGGGCGAGTTTTCCGATTGGAACCATCGCAACAGAAAACGGTGAAACAGATTCGCTTTATTTGCGACAGGACGCCGGCGAGACAACGCATTGGTGGGGAACCTATTGGCCTCGAGAATCGGGGTGGCACAAGATTGCCACACCAAATGGCGTGTCGCAATGGTTTTATGTTTATGAGAAGCACGCCTGGCAAACGTGGCAGGAGACAGAAAAAGTCGCGGCTACGGAACGTTATGTGTGGCGTCAGGAGAATCACGTAAAACAGTCTGAAGAATCTACACAAACACAAACCGCTGCGATACCGTTGCTTATTTTTTTCCTGATATTTCTCGGGAGTTGTGCTTATTTATGGCTGGAGAGAAAACTGTAATGCCAACACCGATTTTCAGTCAATCTGAAAATCGAAGCTCTTCGAGCAGCCTTAAACTCCGCCCACAAAAGTGGAACTCCCACAAAAGTAGAAGGCTTTTCTGTGGGAGTTCATTTCTCTGGGCGAGGCAAGTTCGGAATTTTATTCTAAGATTGAAAAGTCAAACGTCTAAATCGTAGCTGCCTGTTCTTCTCTGAATTCTGACGCTAAAGTTCAGTAACGTTCAACCACGGTTAAACCGTGGTTTCACTGCAGTAGATGCCACGGCCAAGCCGTGGCGGAACAATTACCAATTACCGATTTTGATCGCCAATCCTTTCAAACAAGCTGGATTCTCAACCGCTTGTTGATCTTCCCCTTGCTCTCGTGTCCCACCACTTTGATGTGCCCGACCTCACGCGTGTTCGCGACATGCGTGCCGCCGTCCGCCTGCAAATCAAGCCCGACAATCTCCACCGTGCGCACTTCTGAAATGCCTGCCGGCAGAAGATTGATTTTGGTGCGAATCAAATCCGGAATTTGAAACGCCTCTTCCCGCGGCAATATCTTCACACGAATCTCGCGCGCCGCTTCGACTTCGCGATTGATGGCGCCTTCCACCTTCTCGGCGAAATCCGCGCTCATGTTTTCCAACTCGAAATCCATGCGCGCTTTGAGCGGCTCCATGTTGCCGCCGGTAACCTGCGCGCTGAAATCGCGCCAAATCACGCCGCACAAAATGTGCAGCGCCGTGTGCGTGCGCATCAAGGCGTATCGGCGCTCCCAATCCAACACGCCTTCGACGTGCTCACCAATCGCCGGCAATTCGCCGTCGAGATGATGTAAGACAATTTCGCCTTTCTTTTCGACTTTCTTGAGCGGAACTTCTTTGCCCTGCCAGCGCAATACACCGAAATCCGCGGGCTGGCCACCGCCGCCCGGGTAGAAAGCCGTTTGATCGAGAACAATCGCGCTGCCTTCGTGCGCCGTCACGATTGCGGAAAATTGTTTAAGATTGTTGTCGGTTTGGTAGAGAAGCTTCGTGTTCATCTTGATCCTCGCTCATTTCAAGCTGTTTTAGAATCCCGGCTGCGCGCACGCTGCCGGCCTCGTGTTGCGCTTTCAACCACGCTAGGAATTCCGCCGCGACTTCAGCGCGCGCGCCGCCGAGCCCATGATTATGGGAAATATAGCCGAGCACACAGGCATAATCGTTCTCGGCGGAACAGGAATCGAATAACAGTCGCCCTTTGGCCAGCAGCGCCTGGCGTTCTTGTGGTGTCATAAAATCCACTCGCGTTCGTAAGAGCCTAAAATAACTGTAGTTTGGCAAAAATCAGTTCTTAGACATAGCCAGGTATTGGCTTTGGAAGCTTCCAGGCATTATATTTGTTGTCAACAGATCAATCTCGGAG
>SZPB01000304.1 GCA_030263535.1 Cytophagia bacterium CHB2 | reverse complement strand
AAAATGACAAAGGGCATCCCGAATGGGGATGCTCTTTGTATTTGCTTGAGTCCTCGATTCCAGATCACCATGTAATTTTGTAATACTTTTATTCCGTGATCATTTAGTCAAATCAACAACATATTGTAGGGAATTATTCTCTAAAGCCCCAAAAGCAATCTTGCTGGGCAAGCTCTTAAAAAAAACGAAATAACCTTGTGACGGCGTAGCCTCATTGTCGGTCCACGCAACTGCCCAGAGTCCGTCACTGCTCGGCTCCATACTAAAATTAGAGACGTTCAATGAACGCGGCAGCCTATTTTTAGTACCTCGCACAACAGTTATTGGAACGCTTAATTGGGTTCTTTCAACTTCGTTTGAAGGTATTGCGCAATAAAACGGAGCCCATGAACCATATCCTGGTCGAATTTCAATAGCAATCTTTGAATCAAGACTTTGTTCATGGATGCGCAGATGAAATGGTTGTGCCGGTGTTAGTTTATTTTGATTGTTATCCTGTATAACTGTCAAATTGTTCGCCTTTATTTGAATCGAGTTTGGGCTATTGATCATATATTGATGGGTAGTTCCAGAAGAATCCGTAGACGCGGGGAACGGGTTTCCTTTCTGCCACTGAATAAACTGATCTGCGGTCGGTTGAGTACCTATGAAAAGATACATACGTTCAAGATAAGCGGCCTGCTCGGGCGTGTACTTATCGCGACGTATCGCTAAACAACGAAGATAGGATCTGATTCGATCATCAGTAGCCGCTTTACTTGCGAACGAAATAACTTGGGGATTCGTTTTGACATTTAGTTCTCCAGAAGCGAGTTTGCTTAGATTTTGGACAAATTTAATATCAACACCAACTGACGTAAATACGTCAGGAGGAGGCTCTTGACAGCCAAATTGATCAGTTTTACCACTTTTTACTCTTGGCGAACAGCCTTGCATAATCAATATCAAAAAAATGATTGCGATGAGTCGTTGATTTGATCTTTGGCCAATAACGACTTTCATAGCACACAATCTCCAAATGTTAAATTTTTTATGCGCATAAACGAGAGTGTGACGTTCCACAAAGTATCATAGGATAGAGTTGTGAAATGAGCTGGATTCAAACGAATTCTCCCCAGCAGCCTCAGACGCTGGGGAGAGTTCATATTCAACCCTCACGAACACCCACTCGTCGCCCCGCATTCCAAACATTTGTAACAACTGCCGCTGCGCACCATCACGCTGCCGCATTCGTGGCAGGGGGGGGCATCTGCCTGGCTTTGGTAAATCTTGTTCTCGAGTTGAGAGGCATTCGAGATTGCCAGTTTTTGCGGTGCGGGGGAGGCATCAGCGACTACGGGAGTGGTAACGCCGTTGGCCTCGCCATCATAACCCCAATCGGCGTCCAGGTCGCCGCTGTGACCGTTCATGGGAACTTCCTTCTCGGGAATGAACTTCAAGGCCAGCCAGCGGAAAATGTAGTCGGTGATCGATTTTGCAATCGGGATTTCGCGATTGGTGGTGAAGCCCGAAGGCTCGAAGCGCGCGTGCTGGAACTTGCGCACCAACACGTGCAGCGGCACGCCGTATTGCAACGCCAGCGACACCATCGTGGCAAACGAATCCATCAAGCCCGAAACCACCGAGCCTTCCTTGGCCATTACCACGAAAATCTCGCCGGGCGTGCCGTCTTCATACATGCCCACGGTGAGATAGCCCTCGTGTCCCGCAATGCTGAACTTGTGCGTGATCGACTGCCGCTCGTCCGGCAGCCGGCGGCGAATGGGTTTCAGCTCGGCAAGCGGCGATTTGAGGGCAGCTTCTTTCTTGTCTTCCAAACTCGTCACCAGCGGCTGAATGCGCTTGCAGCCGTCACGATAAATCGCAATGGCTTTCAAGCCCATTTTCCACGCTTGCAGGTAAGTTTCGGCAATGTCCTCGGGCGTTATTTCGTGCGGCATGTTCACGGTTTTCGAAATCGCGCCGGAGAGGAAGGGCTGCACCGCGGCCATCATTTTCACGTGACCCATGTAGTGAATCGCGCGCTGGCCTTTGGCGGGTTTGAAGGCGCAATCGAACACCGGCAAGTGTTCTTCTTTCAAGCCGGGCGCGCCTTCGATCATGTCGTTTTTGTCGATATAATCAAGAATGGCCTTGCGCTGGTCCGCATCGTAACCCAGCTTTTGCAGGGCTTCGGGCACGGTTTGATTGACGATCTTGATCATGCCGCCGCCCACGAGTTTTTTGTATTTCACCAGCGCGATGTCCGGCTCGACGCCGGTGGTGTCGCAATCCATCATGAAACCGATGGTGCCGGTGGGCGCCAGCACCGTGACTTGCGAATTCTTGTAGCCGTATTCGCTGCCCAGCGCATAAGCGTCGCTCCAAACTTTTTTGGTTGCCTCGAACATTGGAGCCGGCACGAGATTTTGATCGATGTGATCGACATGCGCCGCATGTTTCTTGATCACGTTCAACATCGGCTCGCGATTGATTTCATACGCCGGAAACGGGCCCATCTTGCTGGCGATCATCGCCGAGGTTTTATAAGCCTGTCCGTGCATTAACGCGGTTACGAGTCCGGCGTAGGCGCGCCCGGCGTCACTGTCATAAGGTAGTCCGGAGGCCATGAGCAGCGCGCCGAGATTGGCATAGCCCAATCCCAGCGGGCGAAATTCGTGGCTGTTTTTTTCGATTTTGGGTGTGGGATAGCCGGCATTATCCACAATGATTTCCTGCGCCAGAATTGAAATGTGCACGGCGTGTTTGAAAGCTTCGACATCGAAACTGCCGTCTTGCTGGCGAAACTTCATGAGATTGAGCGAAGCGAGATTGCAGGCAGTGTCGTTGAGAAACATATATTCGCTGCACGGATTGCTTGCATGAATGCGATCGGTGTTGGCGCAGGTGTGCCAATCATTGATGGTGGTGTCGAATTGCATGCCGGGATCGCCGCACAGCCACGCGGCTTCGGCAATCATCTTGAGCAAATCGCCGGCTTTGTAGGTGTCCACCACTTCGCCGGTGGTGATGGCGCGGGTGTACCATTCGCGGCCTTGCTCGGCGGCGCGCATGAAGGTATCGGGCACGCGCACGCTGTGATTGGCGTTTTGGAAAAAGATGGAGTTGTAGGCCTCGCCGTTGAACGAGCCGTCGTAACCGGCATCGATGAGGGTCCAGGCTTTTTTCTCTTCATCCGCCTTGCAGTTGATGAACTCGACGATGTCGGGATGATCGATATTCAAAATCACCATCTTGGCGGCGCGCCGGGTTTTGCCGCCGCTTTTGATCACGCCGGCAAAGGCATCGAAGCCTTTCATAAAACTCACCGGGCCGCTGGCAATGCCGCCGGCGGAAAGCTTTTCGCGCGAGGAGCGCAGCGGCGAAAGATTCGAGCCTGCGCCCGAGCCCCACTTGAACAGCATGCCCTCGGTTTTCGCCAATTCCAAAATGGATTCCATGCGATCTTCGACGGAGTTGATAAAGCACGCGCTGCACTGCGGCTTTTTCTCGATGCCGCAATTGAACCACACCGGGCTGTTGAACGAAAGCTTTTGATGGACGAGCAAATGCACGAGTTCCTCGTAGAACGTGACGGCATCGTTGGCGGACGCAAAATAACCGCCGGCAATGCCCCACTCGCGCATCGACGTGGCTACGCGGTCGATCAAGCCGCGCACGCTGGTTTCGCGCTGCGGGGTGTAGAGCTTGCCGTTGAAGTATTTGCTGACCACGACGTTGGTGGCAGTCTGCGACCAGGAGGCGGGCGTCTCTACGTCGTCTTGGCGAAAAACGGTTTCGCCTTTTTCGTTGGAGATAATCGCGCTGCGTTTTTCCCATTTGACTTCGTCAAACGGATGGCGCTTGCCGTCAGTAAAATAGCGATTGAGAGTGAGTCCTTTGCGGATGCGCACGCCGTTCGTGCCGTTGGCGGGCGCCGCTTCCGCCGTATGGCCGTTGCCATTCGCCGGTGTCTGCGTCTGCGTTGCGGGATTCAGGGTTGCTGCTCTTGAGGCCATGTGCTTCTTCCTTGATTTGGCGGTGGATGGTTGAACTGCTGAATTAGAAAGGCGGGCAGTTCAGGCGCTGAAATGGGGACAGAGATTGGCGCTGATTTTCGCAATAGTATTATTAGCGAAAACCACCGGCTTTCGGTTCACATTTAAGCAGTTGAACTGCTGCGCGAAGCTGCTACTGCCCCAGCATCCATTTTGGCTCCGAAAAGCGTGGCGCGCCGTGAGGGGAGAATGTGCGGAAATGTTCAGCACAAAACGGCGGCAATATACGCCTTGAGGAGCAAGAAGTCAAGTAAAATTTCGATATGTTGTATTGGTTTTTTCGTTCACCCCTACTAATAGTTGCGACAACTCTTGAGGGGACACCAGAAACGGGCGGAAAAATGGCTTGACAGGTTGGCAGAGGGAGGTTATATTGGGGCGTAAATAACAAGGATTTAGCAAGCGAAACTCCGCAGCGATAACGGCCAAAGCTCTCTTAACTCATTCGCGCCAGGGTGGCTTTGAAGCAAAATATCAAAGAGGGGAATGAAGATGCCGGTTATCCTGCGAGTCAATGCTAAAATCAAGAGACACGATGGTCACTCGAGCGTTATGCCGATTGTGATTCCAGAGCTTGGAGATGTTCGAAATTTTGCCGCCAGATTGCACGCGAAGGGCGAGGCCTGGCAAGGCGAGGCATTCGGCTGGCAGGCGGAATATAATCCCGAAAAAGCGGAACCGCCGCTTGACTCCAGGATGGCCTTCACTCCGGCGGATTTCTGCATTGGAGAAAGCGGCATTTGGTTTTTCTCCCTGATGTGGGAGCATGGCCGTGACGCCGATCCGGTGGAGTTTCTGGATGATAAAAACATCTTGAAGCAAACTGCCTGACGCAAACCTCGACCAACCGTGGAAACTCGCTTCTCAAATTCCGATAAAGAATTCCTCCAAACCGCCATCGATCTCGCGGGCCGCGGGCGCGGGTTTGTCAGTCCGAACCCGATGGTCGGCGCAGTAGTTGTGCGGGAGGGAGAGATCGTTGGCACCGGCTATCACCGCAAATTTGGCGGCGATCACGCCGAGGTGGAAGCGTTGCGCGAAGCCGGCGCGCTGGCGAAAGGCGCAACGCTGTATTGCACGCTCGAGCCGTGCAGCCACTACGGCAAAACCCCGCCGTGCGTCGATCGCGTGATCGAATCCGGCATCAGCAAAGTCATCATCGGCAGCGTCGATCCCAATCCTCTCGTCAACGGCCGCGGCATCAAGTTGCTGCGCGAGAGCGGCATCGCGGTTGAAACCGGCTTGCTCGAAGAGGCCTGCCGCCGCCTCAATGAATCCTACTTCAAATACATCACCACCCGCCTGCCGTTTTTGACGCTTAAAATTGCGCAAAGCATCGACGGCAAAATTGCGGATGCCAAAGGCCATTCGCGCTGGATCAGCAACGAGCGCGCGCGCGCTTTCGTGCACCGCTGGCGCTGGCAAAGCGACGCCGTGCTGGTGGGCATCGGCACGGTTTTGCAGGATGATCCGCAATTGACCGTGCGCCATGAAGACGGCCCGCAACCGCGCCGCATCATTCTCGACAGCCATTTGCGCATGCCGCTGCACGCCAAAGTGCTGAACGACAGCCACGTCAATAAAACCATTGTCATCGCTTCCAGCGAGTGCAAAGAATTCGAAAAGCAGAACGCCATTCAGCAGCGCGGCGCGCGGGTATGGCCTTTGCCGCCTTCGCCTTCCGGCAGTTTGCCGATCACGCGCGTGCTCGAGCGCCTCGGACAGGAAGGCATCGCCGCGGTGTTGGTGGAAGGAGGGAGGCGTGTTTTCAGCAGCCTGCTGGCGGAGCGGCACGCCGACCGGCTGGCCTGCTTCATCGCGCCTATGCTGCTGGGCGAGGGTATTGTGGCTTTCAAAGATTTGCCGATTGCCAGCATGCTGCACGCCATCACGCTTGATCAGACAGAATGGCGAGTCCTGGACGACAACGCGCTGGTAACCGGGCAGATCAAGTATCCGAAGATGGAATAAAAAAGGTTCAAATCGCTGCAAAGTAAGCAAAACCTCTCACGCCGAGTCGCGAAGCCGCAAAGGATCGCAAAGAAAAACTTTGCGAATTCTTTGCAGCTTCGCGCCTTTGCGTGAGATTTTTTGAGATTCCGGTTCGTCCGGATTAGGAGAACAGTAGTGTTTACCGGCCTCGTCGAAGAAATCGGACAAATCAAAACCGTGCGCGCCGCCGGCGCCTCGCGGCAATTTGCGATTTCTGCCCCCAAAATTACCGCAGACATAAAAATCGATGACAGCATTTGCATCAACGGCGTGTGCTTGACGGTGATTCGCCATGACGCGGATTCATTCGAAGTTCAAGCCGTCGATGAAACGCTGCGCAAAACCAATCTCGGCCAATTGCAAACCGGCAGCAAGGTGAATTTGGAACGGGCGCTGCGGCCCACCGATCGCCTGGGCGGGCATTTCGTGCAAGGCCATGTTGACGGCACCGCACGCATCATTAGCCTTGAGCCGCAAGCTGCGGGCAAGCTTATGACCGTGGAAGTGCCGGAGAGCTTATGCCGTTATGTTATTCAACACGGCTCGATTGCGCTCGACGGCGTGAGTTTGACCGTTGCCCGCCTCGCAGGAAATTCCATTACGCTCGCGCTGATTCCGCACACGCTGGCGAGCACGACGCTGGGCCTGCGCCGCCCCGGCGATTCTCTGAACGTGGAAACGGATTTGCTGGGAAAATATATTGAAAAATTAATGACTCATTCTGCTCACGGCACAGAAGGAATCATTGACAAGTTGAAGGCCGGGGGTTATATTACCTCCCAATGAAAAGCACCCTTGTTAATCTGGAATTTTTCCATGCCTATCCAAACAAGCTACACCAATGCGCGCGCCAATCTTGCAAAGTTGTGTGACGAAGTCACGGACAACCGGGAAGTTGTTATCATTAACCGGCGTGGCTATGAAGATGTCGTGCTGATTGCCGCTTCAGAACTGGCAAGCATCGCCGAAACAGCACATTTGCTTAGGTCTCCGAAGAATGCAAAACGGCTTTTAGCTGCGTTAAAGCGGGCGCAGAATCGAACGATCAAACCTAAAAAAATAGAAAAACTCCGCCGTGAGGTCGGGCTTGGCCAATAAAGGCAAAGCCTCTGCGCCCAGAAAGAATGCGCGAGAGGCGGTATTTCAACCGGAATTCCGGGAAGACCTTCGCTATTGGGTAGAAACAGATCGTAAAATCGCCCTTCGTGCTTTTGCGCTCATTGAAGCGATTCTGCGAGACCCATTTGCCGGTATCGGTAAGCCGGAACCGTTGAAATACCTCTCAGCAGGAGCGTGGTCGCGGCGTTTGACGCAGGAGCATCGGATTGTGTACGTTGTTGGCAGTGACTGTATCGATTTTCTTCAGGCCCGATATTATTATTGAGCCGATTCTCAATACTGCAAACGAATCAATTTGTGATAACTCATGACCCGTTTTAATACCATCGAAGAAGCCATTGCCGATTATCGCGAGGGCAAGATTATCATCGTTGTCGATGATGACGATCGCGAGAACGAAGGCGATTTTTGTTTGGCGGCCGCCAAGGTCACACCCGAACACATCAATTTCATGGCCAAACACGGCCGCGGCTTGATCTGTGTGGCGCTGACACCACAACGTCTCGAAGAACTCGATCTGCATGCCATGGTGGCGGAAAACACCGCGAGCCTGGGCACCTCGTTTACCGTCTCGGTGGATGCGAAACGCAACACCAGCACCGGCATTTCTGCGCATGATCGCGCCGAAACCATCCGGCAATTGATTGCGCCGGAAACCCGTCCCAAAGATTTGGCGCGGCCCGGCCATGTTTTTCCCTTGCGCGCCCAGCCCGGCGGTGTGCTCACCCGCGCCGGACACACGGAAGCCGTGGTCGATCTCGCGCGTCTCGCAGACTTGCCGCCGGCCGGCGTTTTGTGCGAAATTATGGATGAAGACGGCAGCATGGCGCGCACACCGGCCTTGATGAAAATTGCACAACATTTCGGCCTCAAA
>SZPB01000303.1 GCA_030263535.1 Cytophagia bacterium CHB2 | reverse complement strand
CTTGAAGAATCGCCACGATGGCATCGATGGGCGGCGTCAATTCAAAGTTCGAGATGCCGTAAATCTTGCCGATACCGATGCCGGCGATCATGCTGATCAAGACGAAGAGGGGAAGGAGTCTGAAATTCTGAATTTTTTCCAGGAGTCTGCCGATTTGCATGTTGTTTCCTTTCAATTTTTGAGACGGCCGGAAAGCGCGGCTCTTCACGCAGCTACAGCAAAATTTGCAGCCGTTGCTCGATTTGATCGCGAATCTCGCGGAACTTGGTCAAGCGTTCTTCCTCGGTACCAACGGCGGCAGAGGGATCTTCGAAACTCCAATGCCACTTCGTTTTGTTGGTGGGAAAATAGGGACAAGTCTCATTCGCGTTATCGCACACGGTGACGACGTAGTCAAATTCCATTCCCATATACTTGTCAATGTGATCCGAAGTGTGCTGTGAAATGTCGATGCCTTTCTCCGCCATTGCTTTGATCGCCAGCGGATTGACGCGGGTTGATTGCGTGCCCGCGCTGAAAACTTCATAGCGCTCGCCGGGAAGATGGCGCAACAGGCCTTCGGCCATTTGGCTGCGGCTGGAGTTGTGGGTGCAGATGAAAATAACGCGTTGTTTTTGATTCATCGGTTCGCCTTTGTTGAGTGTGTGGAAGAACGCAATGCTTTGATCGCAACGAAACCCACGACACATCTGCCGTTTTCGCGCAGCGCCAGCCGTTTTTTTAATTCTGCGGCGTCTTGCCGGAAAAGCGGCTGCTCGAGATGGCGGCGCAGGGCCTTGCTCAAATCGCGCCACAACGCCGCCTCGTCGCGGTTCAGGCTGTAATAAACCCATGTCCCTTTGCGGCTGGCGTGCAGCAGGCCGGCGTTTTTGAGAATGGTCAGATGTTTGGAGATCTGGTATTGCGGCAGTTTCAGCGTGTCCACCATCTCACAGACGCAAATGTCTTTATCTGTTTGCAAAAAAAGATGGGCGAGGCGCAGCCGGGTCTCGTCGCCGAGAGCTTTGAACAGGTCGGTAACGTTGATCATGTTGTATGCCTGTATGCCATTATTGGCATATAATATACTCTTATAATTCTTCAGTGCAAGCGCTTTTTTGATATTGTCAGCAGTTACAGGATTTCAAGCAATCCGGCGCGATGAGCAAATTCTTTTTTGATCATTTCGCCTGCCAGGTCAATCAACGCAAAAACGCTCGGATCGGCGACGTGGTACAACATGCGTACGCCATCCCGTCGCGCCGTCACCAGTCCGGCCTCCGCGAGCGCCAGCAGATGCCGCGAGAGATTGGATTGCTCGAGACGGAGAAGAGGGCCAAGCTCGCAGTTGCATTTCTCACCGGAACGCAGCGCTACGAGAATGCGCAGGCGATTCGGATGCGCCAACGCTTTGAAGACGGCGGCTTTGAAATCATAAGCGGTTTTTGACATGGCAACACTCCGTTATCCGTAGTCGCGACCCCTTGTGGGTCGTTACGCAAAGACTGGTTTGTGACAATCGCCCACACCGTCCCGCTTCTATAGAAAACTATGGAGACGAGGCCGGGCAAGGGCTACGTCATTTTTAAAAACTTCCCCACAGCAGCCCGGCGGCAATCGACAGCACGACAACCGTGAGAATGTATGTCATGGCCTGTTTTGCGCCCATGAGTTTGAACAGCACCATCATGCTGGGAATGCTGAGCGCGTTGCCGGTGAGAAACAGCGTCATGGCCGGGCCGCGGCCCATGCCGAGCTGCATGAGTTTTTGGATGATCGGCACTTCCGTCAGCGTGGCGAAGTACATCAGCGCGCCGGAGACCGAGGCGATGGCGTTTGCCGTGAGCGAGTTGCCGCCCACCGTCGCCGTCACCCAATCTTCCGGAAGAACTTCCCCAATCGCGCCGGCAGCAAAAATTCCAATGAATAGATACGGCATGATCTTTTTGGATAAATCCCAAGTCTCGGCAATCCAACGGCGATTGTCTTCGGATGAAAACTTGTGGAACACCAACCCCAGCAAGCCCAGCAGCGCAATTCCGCCAACCGCATATTTCAGGCCTTGCGTGATGCCGAGGCTGAAGACGACCAGAATGACAAGCTGCAGCACAAAGAACGCGATGATTGCGGTGGCGGAATAAGATGCTTCCTCAACGCCGCCCGTTGCGAAGCCCTTGCTATTTTTTTGGTCGTGATCGCGAAAGAGCAGCATCATGACGATGCCGGCGAGAATGGCGATCGTCATCGCGAAGAGCAAGCGCCCCATCGCAAAGTCGAGGCCGATCACCGAGGAAGTGAGAATGATGGCCGTGACATTGACCGCCGGTCCGGAGAATAGAAACGCCACAGCCGGGCCGATGCCGGCGCCACGTTTGTAAATGCCAGCGAACAAAGGCAGAATCGTGCATGAGCACACCGCCAGCAATCCACCGGAAACCGAGGCCACGGGATAGGCAATATATTTTTTCGCCATCGGCCCGAGCAATTGCAGAATGGAATCCTTTTTGACAAAAACCGCAATGCCGCCGGCGATGAAGAAGGCCGGCACTAAACAAGTGAGCACGTGCCGGCGCGCATACTCTTGCAGCAACGCCAGGCCGCCGGCCAGCGCGCGGGTCGCATCGGCAGAAGTGATGGGCAAAAAATAAAAGGCCAGAAACGCGGCAATCAGCCAAATAAATTTCTTCCACTCCTCCCGCATTTCAGACTCTGCGAGCTGCCAGTTCTGCCAGCGCAGCCGCAGGGCATGGAGATAGGCAGACATGGCATTACCTCGCCGTCACAACAAATTTTTGCAGCATGGTTTTGATTTCCTCGACGCTGTTGACGCGTCCCTGGCTCATCAACTCACCGTCAATCGCCAGGCCCGGCGTGCGCACGATGCCGGCCTCGATCATGGCGTCGATCTCCGTGACTTTCTCAAATTCCGCCATCACGCCCAACTCCTCAGCCGCACGGCGTGCGCGTTGTTCGAGGGTTTTGCAGTTCATGCAACCCGGACCAAAAACTTGGATTTTCATATGCCACCTCACTATGCTTTCTTGCTTGTATGAGCAATAACTCATGGATTAACCCAAAAGAAAAAGCACATTGTGCTTTGGGATAGAGCTGTTTCAACTAACATGCCAAAAGTAGTAGGGATAACGCTAATTATTTTATATGAGTTTAACGGGCTTCGGATTCGCCTCGGAGAAAGCTATTTCCAAGAAGTGGGAAAATGCGATGAAGGATTTTGCGTTATTGCAAAACTTGACAAATAAGGTGGAGAGAGTTGGAATCAGATTTGGCGCGCCAAAAGTTATTACGTTTTTGCTTTTTGCCGTCGAGTGTTCTTATCAACTGAATCTCCAAACCTCGATTCGGTGGAATTTCGCCAGTTTCCAGAAATATTTGACGGGCGCAAGTTGTTCTTGACTGGTAGATACTGAAACGCCATCATCTGAGTAGCTTTACGGGCCTGCCGATGCAAGCGAAGCCGCGATTATTTTGCAGCAGCAAGGGACAAATAAAATGTCTGAAAAGACAAAATTATGGTACCTAAAAAATATCAATATCCTCGAAGGTTTGCCGGAAGATTACTTAAAGAATCTTGCCGCTCGCACCTCGATGAGCCATGTGCGAAAAAACGGCGCTATTTATTTCCCGGAAGCCCAGGCAAAGAATATTTACTTTTTGAAGACTGGCCACGTTAAAATCGTCCGCCTCTCTCCAGAAGGACGTGAAGCAATTTTGGATATTATCGGGCCCGGCGAGGTTTTTGGCGAGCTGGCGTTGGCGGATGATGAAGGAGAAATCTATGTGGAAATCGCCGAGGCGCTTGACGAGGTGCTGATCTGCGCCATGAGCAAAGACGATTTCGTGGAATTTCTCAAGAAAAATGCCGATCTCAATCTACGCATGCTCAAACTGATTGGCCTGAAGCTGCGCAAAGTGGAAGCCAAAGTTGAAGACCTGATTTTCAAAAGTGTGCGCGATCGGATTATGGCTTTTCTGCTGCGCTTTGCGGAATCCTTCGGCAAAATCAAAGACCGGCGGATTACCGTTCCCAAGTTTCTTTCCCAGGATGAAATCGCTCACATGACCGGCGCCAGCCGGCAAACCGTGGCTACGATTCTGAATGAGCTTCGCAAAGAGGGTGTCATCGACTTTACGGCAAAATCACTCACCATTCTCAAACCGGAGAGTTTAAGAATAGAGAGTTGAAAGCGCTCTATCGACAGGAAGGATGGAAACAATTGAGGTCTGCAAACGAGAACACCGGGACTTTACTTATTCCTGACATTAGCGGCTTTAGCGAATTCGTTTCGGGAGTGGAACTTTCACACAGTCAACATATCATCGCAGAACTGCTGGAAATCATCTTGGATGCCAATATTCTTGGATTTGTGGTTTCCGAGATCGAGGGCGATGCCGTACTGTTCTATCGTTTTGGGTCGCCGCCCTCTCTGCTGGCTTTACAAAGGCAAGCTGAAATCTTCTATCTGAAATTTCATGAGCATCTTCAGCAAATCAAACGCGACACCGTATGCAAATGTGGCGCTTGTCAGAATGTTGGGAAGCTGACGTTGAAAATCATAGCGCACCACGGCGAGATAGCGCTGATCAAGATAAAAGGCCGCTTCAAACTTATCGGCAAAGACGTGATCGTTGCCCACCGGCTTTTGAAGAATGATGTTCCCAGCCCCGAGTATCTTTTGCTTTCAGCGCCACTGTTGCAAGCGTCCGGCGAAAAGATTCCGGCGGCGTTGCAAAAATATCGCGTGAGTTATCCCCACCTCGGTGAGTTTGTTGTTTATGCACACAGCATGTCATATCTGCGTTTGCAAATTCCGCCGTCGCCAGAGCCGTATTTTTCCATACGATACCCCAATCCCATTGTCGTTGCAAAGAAGGTCGAGGCGCCGATGGAAATCGTCCATAGCTTGCTTTTCAATTTCGAAAAAATGCCGGAATGGAATCCTGGCTTGATCAAAGTCGAATACGATTCAAACAAGCCCATGCGCCTCGGCCGGTCGCATACTTGCGTTTTTGAGGCTTCCAGCGCCGAGATCACCCTTGCTCGCGTGGTGGCAAAGAAAAATGAAGTGATCGTGACCAACCGTATAAAATTTGCAGCGCCCATCTTGCATAGCTCTGCCGTTTATCATCTCCGGCAAAAAACTGGCCGGACTCACCTTCAGTTCATCTTCTCTTACAAGCCCTATCCTCTCGTCGGTTGGCTCTTGGATAAAATGGTGAGGCCGCGACTCGCCCGGATGTTTGAGGAGAATTGCGAGGGATTGAAACGAGTTGCCGAAGAAATGTCGCCAAGTTTTAAGTCCACGCAGTCATTTGTTTCGTAAACCCTGGATGGCATAAGTGGAAGCAATGAGGGGAATAAAAAAGCATAATTTTGTCGTTATCGTTTCATGTTTGTGGAACCAGTATATTTCGGTTTTCATAGAGGGATGAAACCCTCACTGAACGTCAACTTTGATCGGAGTGCGAATCATGAAGAAAGCATTAACAGGCGTTCTCGCTTTGTTTTTGAGTGCTTGCGTTCAGCCGGAGGTGACCGGCTCCGCTTCCGGGCCGAATTCCAATCCGATTATCAAAAGCTTATCCGCAGATCCGGCCAGGGGCACCGTCGGGCGCATTGTTACGCTAACGGTGGTGGCCGAGGATCCGGATGGAGATGAACTTTCCTACGAATGGTTCATGACCGCCGGCGACGTATATGGCGAAGGCCCGGTGGTCAGTTATGTCGTTACATATTGTTGCGTCGGCATCAACAGCGTGACTGTGACGGCCAAAGATGGGCGCGGTGGAACCGCCAGCAAAATAATCGACGTAGAAGTGCAGCCATGAACACGAAACCGAAAAACGTTGTTAGGATAACTGCGTTTCTGGCGGCCGTGTTGCTGGCCTTCGCGGTGAAACTTCATGCCCAGGGTTGCTGCACGGCTGGTTCCGCAGCCATTGAAAGTCTGGAGCACGGTGTCATTCCCTTCAAACGCCTGAATCTCAATGTGAATTACCGGCACGCCCACTTGGGCAATACTTTCGAAGCGACGCGCAAAATTGATGATCCCCTCGCCCGCAAGGCCAATGTGCAAGTTTTTGGGCTTGAGATGGAATACGGTTTAGCCGAAAGAGTATCGCTGTTGTTACATCTCAATTATGTGGTGCGCAACCGCGAGTTGACTGCGCGAAACAGTCTGGGCAACGTGACGCAGAGGCTGAAAGTCGAGGGCGATGGTTTGGGCGATCCGGTTATGATGATAAAATATCTGGCAATCGCACCCACGCTCACCGGACCTTTTGAGCTGGCGCTGGGCGCAGGGGCAAAGCCGCCGATCGGAAATTACCGTCAACAACGCAACGGCGCAAGACTCCCCATCGATCTTCAGCCGGGTACGGGCGCCATTGACCTTCTCGGCTGGCTTTATGCGGCCTATCATCTTCCTCGCCAACGTCTGCGATTCAACGTTCATGGCCTCTATCGCTATGCCGGCGCAAATTTTGACGGCTACAAATTTGGCGACGAGCTTGTTGTGTCAGCGGGGATGGAATACAATTATCATGAACACATGAGTTTTTCTTTATCCGCACGGGGACGATTCGCCAAGCAGGATTACTCGAACAAAAGAATTTTGGCAGCAACGGGAAGCTCTGCCTGGTTCGTGGAACCGGCGTTCTCTTATTTTGGAAAAAATTCGACGTTTCGCATTTTCGGCCAAATGCCAGCTTATCAGAATGTGCGCAGCATCCAACTCACCCCCAGTTGGATGGTTGGATTGGGGCTGGGATTCATATTTGATTTTGGCAATCAAATCGATCTTATTATTCCAAACTAAAAGTGATGCGCTTTCTGTTGCCGTCCAAAAGACGACGGACACCCCGCCAGTTCAACAACACCCATCCGGCCCGCAGCACGATCCCTCGCTGATTTCAGTCACTTTGTAATCCTGCCCTTTGGTTTCTTTCGGATGGCGCCGCGCATTTTTTGAGCAATTGAAAGCTTTGGCCGTTTCCAATGGAACATCGTCGTAGGGTTCGATGGCGATAAGACTTTGCGCATAAGGGCTTCCTTCCCGCATATAAAGACGGAAAGTTTTATCGCAAACCGCCATGCGCTCGCCGCGATAAAGCGTATGGCCATCGTCGTCGATCACCGCCTTCCACGGGCCTTTGTAAATCACCGCCTGGTTGCGCTCGTAACAGGGGCCTTGCTTGCCTTTGTGAGCGACAACGGTGACGCTGCGAAATTCGATGCCCTCAAGCGTTTGCCACGGTTTGTCATCGCGCTTGACGAATTCCATGCCGTAAAATCCGGTATTCTCAAAAGCTTTGAGGAATCCTTCTTCCGTGAACGCGCCGGAAATGCAGCCGCTCCACAACGCGGGATCATTTTTGAGAGATTCGGGCACTTCTTCGTCACTGACAATATCTGAAATGGCCGCGCGGCCTCCGACTTTGAGCACGCGAAAGATTTCCGCAAAGAGCTGCCGGCGATCTTCTTCTTTAACAAGATTCAACACGCAGTTGGACACCACCACGTCGATGGAGTTGTCTTCGATCAGCGGCGTGTTGAGGCGCAGCGCCTGGCAATATTCTTCGAGAAGCTGCAAATCGGCGCTGGAGCGAATCGGGTTGGTGCGCAGATACTCATCCACTTCTTCGAGATCCAGACGCAAATCCTGAATTTTGCCTTTGCGAAATTCGACGTTGCGCGCGCCGATTTTTTCCGCCATCTCATACTGATACTTGCGAGCCAGCGCGAGCATGTCGTCGTTCATATCAACCCCGATGACTTTTCCCTGCGACCCAACAATTTGCGCGGCGATATAACAGATTTTGCCGCCGCCGCTGCCGAGATCGAGCACGACTTCATCAGGCCGCACAAAATGGGAGGGGTCGCCGCAGCCGTAATCGCGTTCCAAAATTTCCTGTGGGAGAATTTTGAGATACTTTTGATCGTATTCGACGGGACAACACAGCGCCGTTTCCCGTTTTTGTGCTGCATGCGCGTAGCGTTCTCTGACGGCGCGTTCCACAAAAAGATCGGTGGTATTTTCAGGCATCACGTTACTCCGTTTATTTGTTAGTTTAACAACAAGCTGATCGTGTAAGCTAAAATGGCAGCGGCTGGCAGAGTCACC
>SZPB01000302.1 GCA_030263535.1 Cytophagia bacterium CHB2 | reverse complement strand
CCCTTGCACAGATTGAATCCCAGGTGAGGGCACTTGCGGTCAGCCGCATGAAGCCGCCCGCCGACGCGGGTCAGCAGCAGCTTGCGCCCGCCTGCCTCGATGGGCAGGATCTGCCCTTCCGCCACTGCACTGGCCGATGCGACGCGCACATAGTCCATGGCTTCTCTCCCTCTGTTACCCGGAGGTCATCATGCCGAAGCCCGCTGCCGGTGCCAAGCGCGCTTTCCACCGCGCCCGCGCTGGTAAACACGATCCAGCGATAACTTGACAAAGCCCGCAGTTTGTTTTGCAATGCCTCGCTGCCGGGCAGCGGCACGCGTTTGATGAGCGGCGCAATCACCGGAATGCCGCCGCGCTGCCGCACCAAACCGGCGATGCGCTCGGAACTATCGAGCGGCGCGGTGATCAGAATTCTTTTGTCGCGCAGATCCGCAGGCATATGCCAAATTTCTGATGATGTCAAGCCGTTACATTGCTCATTCGAACCCCGGCGAGAATTTCTTCGCCGCCCTCGCGCAACAACCGGCGCGCGAGCGTTATGCCGAGCGCCTGCGCTTCTTCACGCTGGCCGCGAATCGAGCCGCGAACGAGGCGTGAGCCGTCGAGAGCGGCAATCAGTGCCTGGCACTCCAACGCATCGCCCTCGCCATGCGCGAGCGCCGCCACCGGCACTTGGCATCCTGCTCCCAATTCGTTGAGCAAGGCGCGCTCGCAAGCCGTGGTCGCGCGCGCGTCGGCATCATCCAAGGCAGCAGCGAATTTATAAGCCAACTGATTACTCGCCAAAACTTCAAGCCCCAACGCGCCTTGCGCCGGCGCCGGCAGCATCAGGCTTGACGGCAAGATTTGTACGATGTGATCGATCAAGCCCAGGCGGCGCACACCGGCTTCGGCCAGCACGATGGCGTCATAATCGCCGGCAAGCAGTTTTTGAATGCGCGTGGGAACATTGCCGCGCAACGGCAAGATAGTCAAATCCGGGCGATGATGCAGCAGTTGCGCGGTGCGCCGCAAGCTGCATGTGCCCACCTTCGCGGCATAGGGAAGAGAGTCCAGCGTGCAAGCTTCGCGCGCGAGCAGCACGTCATGCACCCATTGGCGATTGCAAACCGCAGCCAGCTCCAAACCCTGCGGCAGGGCCGTGGGCAAATCTTTCAAACTGTGCACGGCAAGCTCGATCTCGCCGTTGAGCAGGCCGTGATCGAGTTCTTCTGTAAAAAAGCCCTTGCCGCCGGTTTCGGGAATCAGCACGTCGAGCGTCTTGTCGCCGCGCGTGTTGATTTTGACCAGCTCGGTTTCAATTTCAGGAAAGCGGCGCTGCAGAGTGGCGGCCACCCAATTGGCCTGCCACAGCGCCAGTTTGCTGCTGCGCGTGCCGAGTCGTAGTTTCGTCTTGTGAGTATTCATGGACAAACTCAAAAAAGCGGCTTAATGTTTTCAGGCTGTCCGCATCTTCCTGGGCGGCGAATACGCGCAAGCGCTGAATCGGCTCGCGGATGATTTTTTTCGCCAGGCTGCGGCTGAATCTTGCCAGCCGTTCTTCGTCTTCGGAATGAAAATCACGGCCAAAGCGCCCAAGCTCGCTTTGGCAAAGGAATTCGACATAATCCTGCAAACCTTTAATCAACGGCGCGGTTTGCCGGCTGTTGAACCATTCATTGAATTCCGCCAGCGTTTCAGCGATCATCGCTTCTGCGGCGGGAATCTCGCCGCGGCGCGCGGCCAGGGTTTGCGTCACCACGCCGTCGAGTGCATCGATGTCATGCACGATCACATGCGGAATTTTTGCAACGGCAGGATCGATATTGCGTGGCACGCCGAGGTCAACGCAGATCAGCGGCCTGCGGGAATTGGGAAATTGCGCGAAATGATTCGGCGTGATGGCATAACTTTCTCCGCCCAGCACGCTAATCAAGGCATCAGCTCGCTCCAGCATCAACGGCAATTCTTGCATGGGAAAAAAAGAAATGTTAAATGCCCGCGCAAAGCTGTAAGCATGGCAGAGCTTGCGGCTGGTCACGCTCAGGCGGACACAGCCCGCAGCACGCTTTTTGATCTGTTGCACGGCCATTTCCGCCATCTTCCCGGCGCCGAGAATTAACACATGCTTTTCACGGCTCGGCTGCGTGACTTTATCTGCGGCCAGCGCGTCCAGCAACAGATCGGCTGCCGCTGACCCGGAGGAAACGATGCCCTGTGAAATCCGGGTTTCGGTGCGCACGCGTTTACCGGTTTGCAATGCCAGGGTGAACGCGCGGTGTAACACCGGTCCCACATAGTGATGGGCCGAAGCGAGTTCATAAGCTTCCTTGACCTGAGCCAAAATTTGATTCTCACCAAGAAGCTGCGATTCCAGGCCGGCCGCAACGCGAAACAGATGGCGAATCGCTTCGACATTCTCGTATTGATAGCCGATGAACAGCGCCTGTTCAGCCAGCGCGCCACGATGCTCCCGCACGATTGCCCTCAAGTGGTGCCGCGCCGATTCCGGCTCTTGCGTCACCAGATAGAATTCCGTGCGATTGCAGGTGGAAAGCAGGCAGGCTTCATCAATGGCAGAATCCGCCACGAGATTGGCGGCGAGGCAGGCTTGCTCTTCGGGATTGAATCGCAAGCATTCCCGTTGCTCGACGGTTTCGACTTGATGACTGGTGCCGATGACAAGTATTTGCGGGCAGATCATGGATCCAGTTTAGATTTTTTCGATCAACATAAAATCGTTTTTTCTAATGTTGCCTCCTGTTATTTCAATTGTTATGCCACGTTCAGAGCAAAAAAATCAAAACACCTGAAAAAATCGCTACAATCAGCTCAATTTATACACATCACTCCAACAGGCATTAATACATGTTATTTAAAGGTTTAATAATTTAAGAAAAATGCCATACGTGAAATCGACTGAACACAAACCCAGAGAGCCGTTGTCAGTCGCTAAATTATAGCTCATTTTTCTTCAGGATGAAAAAATGGCTTTTCATTTTGAAACGTGAGCCAAAAGTCGTGTTCTTCGTTTTGCTTTTTTGAATGACATTTCTGATGTTGCAGTTTTGAGGTGAATAGAAGGCAGGAAATAAAAAAGCCGGCCTCTCAACGAGTGCCGGCTTTTTGTTGGATACAACTTGTTCGCTGGGTTCGACAGGCTCACCCCCCGGGTGAAATTCGACAGACAGACTCACCCGCCAGGAGAAATTCGACAGGCTTACCCTGCGCTGAGGCAACGCTATTAATACATGCCGCCGCCCATACCACCGCCCGGAGGCATCATCGGAGCTTTTTCCTTCTCAGGCTTCTCGACGACCGTGGCTTCCGTCATCAACAACAAGCCCGCGACGGACGCGGCATTTTCCAGCGCCGTGCGCACCACTTTGGTCGGATCGATCACGCCCGCCTTCAACAGGTCGGTGAATTGCTCGGAATCTGCATCGAAACCAAAATTGACGTCTTTGCTTTCCTTCACGCGCTGCACCACGATGGAACCTTCCCAGCCCGCGTTTTCCGCAATCTGGCGAATCGGCTCTTCGATGGCGCGCTTCACGATGTTCACGCCCACTTGCTCATCGGCATTGTCCAGCTTGAGCTTGTCCAGCGCCGGAATCGCGCGCACCAGAGCCACACCGCCGCCGGGCACGATGCCTTCTTCCACCGCCGCGCGCGTCGCATGCAAGGCATCTTCCACACGCGCCTTTTTCTCTTTCATTTCAACTTCGGTTGCCGCACCGACGCGCAACACCGCCACGCCGCCGGCCAATTTCGCGAGACGCTCTTGCAGCTTTTCTTTGTCATAATCCGAAGTGGTGACGTCGATCTGCTTCTTGATCTGGCCGATGCGGCCCTTGATGTCTTCGGTTTTGCCTGCGCCTTCCACGATCGTGGTGTTGTCTTTGTCGATCGTGATCTTCTTGGCTTTGCCGAGATCGGACAGCGTGGTGTTTTCCAGCTTGAAGCCGGCTTCCTCGGAAATCACGCGGCCGCCGGTCAACACGCCAATGTCTTCCAACATGGCTTTGCGGCGATCACCGAAGCCCGGCGCTTTCACTGCGGCCACGCGCAGCGTGCCGCGCAGCTTGTTCACCACCAACGTCGCCAACGCTTCGCCTTCCACCTCTTCCGCGATGATCAACAGCGGGCGGCCCATTTGCGCCGTCTTCTCCAAAATTGGGAGCAGGTCTTTCATCGCGCTGATCTTCTTGTCGTGGATCAAAATCAACGCATCTTCGAGCACCGCTTCCATGTTCTCGGGATCGGTCACGAAGTACGGAGAAATATAGCCGCGATCGAACTGCATACCTTCAACAACTTCCAGCGTGCTGTCGGTGTATTTGGCTTCTTCGACCGTGATCACGCCGTCTTTGCCGACTTTTTCCATCGCTTCGGCAATGTCATTGCCGATGGATTTGTCGTTGTTCGCGGAGATCGAACCGACCTGCGCAATTTCCGTTTTGCCGGAAACCGGACGGCTGATCTTCTTCACTTCGGCGATAACCGTTTTCACCGCTTGCTCGATGCCGCGCTTCAGGTGCATCGGGCTGGCGCCGGCGGTCACGTTCTTCAAGCCTTCTGCGAAGATCGACTGCGCCAAAACCGTTGCGGTGGTGGTGCCGTCGCCGGCATTGTCGCTGGTCTTGGAGGCAACTTCCTTCACCATCTGCGCGCCCATGTTCTCAACAGCATCTTCCAACTCGATTTCCTTCGCTACCGTGACGCCGTCTTTGGTTACGGTCGGGGAGCCGAATTTCTTGTCAATCACGACGTTGCGGCCTTTCGGGCCCAGCGTGACTTTCACGGCGTTCGCCAGCGCATCAACGCCACGCTTGAGCGACGCGCGTGCGTCCATGCTATATGTGATGATTTTCGCCATAGTTCAAATTCTCCTTCAAGATGATAAAAATTGGGAATGAATTTTCTGAATACGCTTACAGCACGGCCAAAATATCGCTTTCGCGCATGATCAAGTAATCCTGGCCATCCACCGACACTTCCGTGCCGGAATATTTGCCGTACAGAACTTTGTCGCCCTTCTTCACTTCCATCGTCACTTTCTGGCCGGAGTCCGAAACTTTTCCCGGGCCAACGGCGATGACTTCGCCCTGCATGGGCTTTTCTTTGGCAGTGTCGGGGATGATGATCCCGCCGACCTTTTTCTCTTCTTGCTCGAGAGGCTTGATCACGACCCGATCAGCCAACGGCTTGATATTCATAGCATTACCTCCTTAAAAGTAAGGTCCGTTTGAACTAATTAATCGCCTAAAATTTTCTGATAGCACTCACTTGAGTAGAGTGCTAAAAGCAGGACACAATATACAATTTCAATCAAATTAGTCAAGTGGTATGTTGGCAACTTGTGTGACAAATTGGCAAGCTTACGAGTGTGGATTGTGGATTGTGGATTGGAGATTACGGATTTTTAGAGGCACTGAAATTGGGCTCAATATCTTTGCTCGGCCGGCATCATTCTTCGCGTGGGCGTGTAATCGTCCTGCAGGTTTACCTCGACCAGTAGGAAATTTTCAGTTTGCGCTTCGGAAACGGTGTATTCATAACCGCCGAAGGTAACGGTATTACCCCAAAAGCTTTTCTCCAAAACATACTCGCCATGTAAATTTGGCGCGAAGGTGAGCGCGTAATATTTTGGCGACACCCGGTAGTACGGTGAACTCTCTGCGAAGTAAACCGAGATCTTGTACACGCTTCTGAAACGGGAAAACTGAAATTCCTCCTGCAGCGAAACAATCCGCCCACGCGCCAGGTGCTGAAAGACGATCTCGTTTTGGCGCGTCTGCCTTCTCAAAACAAGCTCCCCACTTGGGGTTACAGCGCTGACCCCGTGTGAGGCAGATTGATAAAGCACAAGCCCATTTTCGAGATAATAGTTCAAATTCTGCAAACTATGGGGAGAGATGTTGAATTGGTCGATTAAATCCAGCGTGAGCCGTTGCGGGGCGTAAGGCCTACTCGTGACAGGGCGAGGTTCATCATAATACCTGACCCGCTGCGGCGCATAGCCATAATAACAACTCCAGTTTGAGAGAATCAAACAGAGCGCGCTCAAGCGAAACAAGGTATGTTTGCACCAATTCATACGAAAACCCTGGCCGTCTTTGCAAGCAATCAATTAAGGCTTGGTTGTAACATCCCAACGCGAATGCAACACACATGAAAAACGATTGTAAGGCTGTATTAGCGACAATCTGAAGATGATGCGGAGAGGTTTCTGCTTCAGGGAAGAATTGGGGGGGAACTTGATTTTCGAGGTTACTGCTTCACGCGCTTTGACTGGCTTGCACCAACGCCCGCGCCTGTTGCGGATCAACACGTTGATGAATCTGCCCCTCGAATTTGATCGCGCTGCCCACAATCGCGCCGTCGGCAATGCGCAAGAGTTCGGCAGCGTTCTTCGCACTCAATCCGCTGCCGATCAACACTGGGCGCTGACCTGCAGCTTTTTTGACCTGCCGTAAAAATTCGAGGTCAACTTCCTTGCCGCTGCCGCTGCCGGAGACGATCAATGCGTCACACATGGCACGCTCGAAAAATTCCTCAACTTCCTGTTCGAGATTGCGTTGCACCAACGGCGCAGCGTGTTTTACCCGAATGTCTGCGTAGATTTGAACTTCGGTCGCGCCCAGCCGCTTGCGCTCGCGCAGCAGCATATGCGCGTTGCCGGTAAGCAACCCTTGATCCGTGGCGGCCGTGCCGGCCAACACGTTGACGCGCAGAAATTGCAGACGCGCTGCGGCCGCAATCGCCAGCGCTGACAAGGCATCGTTGCGCAAGACATTCACGCCCACAGGAACATTGCAACTCGATTTGATGCGATCCGCGACGATAGCCAGCGCGGCCACCGTTTCTGCCGGAACATGATCGGGATAATAGGGATAATCGCCGAGATTCTCGACGAGAATGCCGGAAAAGCCGCAATCTTGCAAAATTCTGGCGTCATTTAACGCGGCAGCAATAACTTCATCGAAACGCGCGGCATTGGGACTGCCCGGCAATCCCGGCAAATGCACCATGCCCAGGAGAACAGGCTTTTTAGGAAAGAGCTGGTGAAAGACGTGATTGTTCATCTTACTCCACCAAGTGCAAAACGCGCTGACGCACAACATTCTTTCCAAGTATCTCGACGACAGCGGCCAGGTCCGGGCCGTGCAAGCTGCCGGTGATCGCAATGCGAATCGGCATCCACAAATCTTTGCCCATCACGCCGGTTTCCTTGTTGACCACCTTCATGATTTTGCGAAAGCTGTCTGCCGTCAACGTCTCCTGCAAATCAAGCTGGCGTACGAACGACCAACAGACCTTCTCGGACGCTTCGGTTTGCACCATTGCGATTGCCGGGCCGTCTGCGATGTGTACACGCTCCACAAAGAAAAACTCGAGTTTCTCAACAACTTGTTCGAGATATTCCAGGCTCTCTTGCACCAGCGCCAGCATTTTGTTGAGAATGCCAGGCTCAGGCAGTTTGTAGCCGGCTTTTTTGAGAAACGGCAGGCTCACCTCCAGCAGTTGATCGGGGCTGAGCTTGCGCAAATAAACGCCGTTCATCCAATTCAACTTCACCGTGTCAAACACCGCCGGCGATTTGTTGATGCGGTTGAAATCGAACTCCCGCACTAACTGCTCGATCGCAAGTATTTCCTCGCCGGAGGGCGAAGACCAGCTCAGCAAGCTGAGAAAATTGATCAAAGCCTCGGGCAGGTAGCCCTTGTCCGCAAACTGATCGAGCGAGGTGGCGCCGTGCCGCTTCGACAGGCGGCTGCGATCCTCGCCGAGAATCATGGGAATGTGGCAAAATTGCGGCAGCGCCCAGCCGAACGCCTCATACATCGCAATTTGCTTGGGCGTGTTGATGACGTGATCGTCTCCGCGAATCACATGCGAGATTTGCATGAGATGATCATCGATCACGCACGCGAAGTTGTACGTCGGCAGGCCGCCGGAGCGCACGATCACAAAATCGCCAAAAGCGTTTGCCGGAAAACTCAGCTCGCCGCGCGCCAAATCAACAAATGAGAACGCGCGTTCCGGCACATGAAAGCGAATCGAGGGCGCAATGCCCTGGCTGCGCAACTCTTGTTGTTGCGCGGGCGTGAGTGCACGGCATTTGCCGCTATAGCGGTATTGCCCGGCAGCACCCTCGGATTTCATCGCCTCGC
>SZPB01000301.1 GCA_030263535.1 Cytophagia bacterium CHB2 | reverse complement strand
CGACTACGACAATGACGGCGATCTCGATTTGTTTGCCAGCCGCGACAAACTCTATCGCAACGAGGGAAACGGCAACTTCACGCGCATCGAAAATCACGGCATCGGCGTGGGATTGGTGCAAGGGCTTGCTGCCGGCGTCAGTTGGGCGGACTACGACAATGACGGCGATCTCGATTGTTATTATTCCGGCGCGCGTTCCGTGCTGTATCGCAACGACGGCGATGACACGTTCACGCCGATTACCTCGGGCGCGATCGGCTTGTTCGCCGAAAATCGCGGCTGGTCGTGCGCGTGGGCGGACTATGATAACGATAGTTATGTTGATCTCATGATCACCCATCCTGCCGGTTTTGTAGGCGCGGCACTTCCCAACCATCTCCTACACAATGACGGCGCCGGGCGTTTCACCAAAATCCTCAACAGCGACGTGACAACCGGAACCGCGCCGTATACGGTGGGTATTTGGTCCGATTACGACGACGATGGCGACAACGATCTCTTCATTGGCGCCGGGCCAGTCAACCGCACCGGCTTGGATTTTCTTTATCAAAATCAATTAAAAGAATCCGGCAGCGCTACCCTCACTCGCATCAGCACCGGCCCCATCGCCGCCGAGCTGCGCGATGGGCAAAACTTCAACTGGATCGATTATGACAACGACGGCGATCTCGATTGTTACGTTACCAATTATTCCGGCGGTTCGGGCGCGTTGGTGAATCACATGTATCGCAACGATAACGGTGTGTTCACGAAAATTACCACGGGCGACATCGTCAACGATCGCGATACTTCGCTGGGCAACATCTGGGCGGATTTCGACAACGACGGCGATCTCGATTGTTTTGTGACGAACGAAGCTGGATCTCCGAATCGTTATTATGACAACAACGGCGACGGCACATTTTCACGCTTCACCGGGCTGGCCATGTTGACCAAGGCCGGCTCCAACAACAACGCCGGAGCGACCGCGGGCGATTACGATAACGACGGTGATCTCGATTTATTTGTGAACGGCAACGGCCAGGCCTATGCCCTCTTTCGCAATGATTCCAACAACGGCAGTCACTGGCTGCAGCTTGATTGCCGCGGCACGCTGTCAAATCGTGCGGCTATCGGGGCGAAAGTGCGCGCGCTGGCAACCATTCTCGGCCAGCGTGTGTGGCAACGCCGTGAGATCTCTGCACAAAACGGTTTCAACAGCCACAACAGCCTGCGCGTGCATTTTGGTTTGGGTGATGCAATTAGCGTCGATTCGCTGGTGATCGTTTGGCCTTCCGGCAACACGAAAATAATGACGAACATTGCCGTCGACCAAATCCTAACCATTACTGAAGAAATTCCAGCCGGCGCGTTGCGCGCAGATTTTACGGCCAGCCAGTTTGAAGGCATACCGCCCTTGACGGTTCAGTTTGAAGATTTTTCCTCGTTCGATCTCAGTGCGCCGATCACAACGTGGGCTTGGGATTTCGATAATGACGGGCAAAGCGATGCGCAACAGCAAAATCCGGAATGGACTTACACTGAGCCTGGCCAATATACGGTCGCGCTAACCGTTTCAAACGGAGCAGCGACGCATACGATCACGCGCAATCATTTCATTTCAGTGCTGCAATTCAGCAAGCCTGCGCTGGGCGAGTTGGCCACGGAGGTGAGCGCGGCGCAAGGCGCAAGCTGGGTGGACTATGATGGCGATAATGATCTCGATGTCTTTATCACCAACGCGCAGAATCAAAACAATGCGCTTTATGCCAATAACGGCGGCGCATTCACCAAAATCCTTGAAGGGCCTCTCGTCACAGACGGCGGCGCTTCGCAAAGCGCGAGCTGGGGCGATTATGACGGCGACGGCAAGGTGGATTTATTCGTCGCGAATTTCAATCAGGTGAATTTTCTTTATCACAATCAGGGCAACGGCGTTTTCGAAAAAATCACCGAGGGCGCTCTCGTTACCGATCGCGAGCTTTCATATGGCAGCAGTTGGGGAGATATTGACAACGACGGCGATCTCGATATGTTTGTGGCGAACGTGGGCGCGAACAATTCGCTTTACGTAAACGCGGGGGGCGGCAGCTTTGCAAAAATAACGGAAGGCGAAATCGCCACCGATCGCGGGTTTTCACAAGGCTGCGCCTGGGGCGATTACGATGGCGACGGCGACGCTGATTTGTTCGTGGCCAATGGGCGTAATGAGAATAATTTTCGTTATGCCAATAACGGCGACGGCGCTTTTGTCAAAATCACCGCAGGAGAAATCGTGAATGATGGCGGCAACTCGCGCGGCGCAAGCTGGGGCGATTATGATAACGATGGTGACCTGGATCTGTTCGTCGCCAACGAGCAGGGGCAAACCAACTTTTTGTATAACAATCTCGGCGACGGCACATTCACAAAAATTTTGGGCGGCCCGCTTGTGACGGATGTTGCTTCCTCATTCGGTTCGAGTTGGGGCGATTTCGACAATGACGGCGATCTGGATTTGTTCGTGGCCAACGCGGATCGTCCGGGCGTTTTGTATGTCAATCACGGCGACGGAACCTTTGAGGTATTCGCCGATAATCCGCTTGTCACAGATAACAAAACCGCAACCAGCGTCACCTGGGCGGATTATGATGATGATGGTGATCTCGATTTGCTGGTCACGGCCAACAATCAAACCAATGCTTTTTATGTCAACCATATCTCCGGCAAGCATTGGCTCAAAATCAAGCTGATCGGCAAACTCTCAAACACCAGCGCCATCGGCGCTAAAGTCCGGGTAAAAGCTCTGATCAACAATAAAGCTGTTTGGCAACTGCGCGAGATATCGGGGCAAACCGGTTTTGGCAGCCAGAACAGCTTGATTGCGCATTTCGGTTTGGGCGCGGCGAGCCAGGCGGATTCCTTGCAGGTCATCTGGCCTTCCGGGAGAGTGCAAACCGTTGAGAACGTTGCGGCCGATCGTTTAGTTACGATCGACGAAGACGGAAATATCACTTCAGTCAATCAACAAGACTCCGGCCTACCGCTGCTATTTGCCCTGCATCAGAATTATCCGAATCCCTTCAATCCGACCACCACCATCAGCTTTATGCTGGCGCACAAAACGAAGGTGACGTTAAGCATCTACAATGTGCTGGGCAAAAAAGTCGCGACAATCGTCAATGAAATCAAAGAGGCCGGTTCACATGCGGTATCATGGAACGGCAGGAACGAAAAGGGCCGGCTGCTTTCGTCCGGAATTTATATTTACACGCTGGCCACGGATTCATTCGTACAATCCCGGCGGCTCTTGTTGCTGAAATAGCAGGCAACCTGCGCTTGCGCTGGGAACAATGTTGCGGTGCGCATGAGGCGCGCGCCGGCCGGATAAAATTTGATCATTCAAACTCAGGCAACGCAATCTTCACTTTAGTTCAAGAGGAACACATGTCAGTATCGCTCAAACAAACCCTGATACTGAGCGCGATGGCGCTTGGCGTTACAGCAACCGCAGCCGTGGTCTATGATTGTGCTCTATTCACTGAGGCCTCGCCAAACTTGTCGCCGGCCCGGCAGTTTGATTTTTGGCTGGGGGAATGGGAACTGACGTGGCCGGGCGAACAAAGCGGATTGGCCGCCGGCGAAATTGGGCGCGGCAGCAATACGATTACCGCGCTTTTTGATAGTTGTGTCATTCAAGAAAATTTTGTCGATCTTGCGCCGCAAGGCCTGCGCGGCATGAGCGTATCGGTGTACAACTCCCGCCTGGGCAAATGGCAGCAAACCTGGGTTGACAATCAAGGCAGCTATTTGGATTTTGTGGGCGAATTTCAACAGGACAAAATGATTCTTTCCCGCACCGCGCAAACCAAAGACGGCAAAGAGTTCTTGCAGCGCATGGTGTGGTATAACCTCACACGCGATGCGCTGGACTGGAATTGGGAGGCCTCGCAGGATGGCGGCAAAACCTGGAAAGTGAATTGGCAAATTCATTATCAGCGCAAATCCTGATCTAAGGGTGTGCGGTAAAATTCCCTTTTTAAAAAATTGCCCTGATGAACCCTTGCACACAAAAGCGGGCATCAAAGCGCCAATTCACACAAATTGCAGTTTGAACAACAATTGCCCTTTGCCGCATGCTGGCAAAGAAGAAACGTGGAGACCCAGCAAGTTCACCGTGCGCCCGTAATCAACTTGACAATGTTCTTCCGCAAATCGTCATATGCGCCGTTGTCTTGATTGCAAAAGGCCACAAAGGTGATATCGAGTTGAGGAAAATGGCGGAGCTCGAAATTCACGCCGCGCGCGATGCCGCCGTGGCCATAGGAGGGGACGTTTCCTTCGTTCGAGAGAATGAAACCGTAGCCGTAGTCGCTCGCCTCGGCCAAGCCGCGAGTTTTGGAAGCGAGCATCGTGCTCAAATTTTCTTTGGAAAGAATCTTGCCAGCAACCAGCCCGCGCGCGAATTGCAACATATCGCGCGTCGTTGAATAGCCGCCGCCCGCAGAGCTGCCGCGCAAGCCTTGATTCGCAATCACCCACCCCTTCTCCTCGCGCTTAAGCGGAGCGGCCAAAACCACTTTGCTGTCATTTCTAAAATATGAATCCGTTGCCGTCATGCCGAGCGGTTGATAGATATTTTTTCGAATATAATCGTAATAGTCCATGCCGCTCGCTTGTTCGATGATCAAACCCGCGAGCAGAAAATTCGAATTGCTGTAATAAAATTCCTTGCCCAGCTCGTATCTGATTCCGGCTTTGTAAATCCACGGCAGATAGTCGCGCAGCGTCTTGATCTCGTGCCAATACTGCACGTATTCCTCCGTCCAATACTCTCCGATGCCGGAAGTGTGCGAGAGCAAATGATGAATCGTTGCTTTCGCGGTAAATTCTCTGTGAGGAAAATCGGGAAAGAATTTGATGAGGGGATCGTCGTAACTCAGTTTTCCGGCGGCGACAAGTTGGGCAATGGCGAGCGCAGTAAACATTTTGTTGCCGGAGCCAAGATTGAAGCGCGTGTCGGAGGTAACTTTTACAGCGCGCTTGGCATCGGCAAATCCATAGACGCGCTCGAACACGACGTGCTCGCCTTCGGCGATCAGCACGCTGCCAGAAAGATCGTTTTGCGCGATCAACTTATCGATATAACTATTGAGCCACGTGAGCGTGTTCGGATCCGTGAGGGCGCTGTTCGGCAGATAAACCGGCTCGGCAACTTCCGCGATAAATGCCAGCTCGGTTAATTTGAACGGGGGATTGGCTTCGAAGCGAAATTGAAAATCACTCCACATCGCCGAACGGGGCGGCTTGGCATAAACGTGCAATACGCGGCTGATAGCATTGCCCATATTGAATTCTGAAATTTCAGAGTGATGATATTCAAATGCGCCGAAATCGAGTTTAATTCTTTCCATCTGACTCTGAATGCGCGCGAGGCCGATTTTTTCAAGCGTGCTTGCCGCAAAAATGGCTTTAATGGTTTTGGCATAAGAATCCGCAGAGCCGGAATTGAGCGCATTGATATACTCCGTACCGAATTGTTCCACGCGCGCGCGATCAGCTTGCGAAAGCGATTGCGCCGAGGCGTTCTCAAAAACGAGTGCGATCATTATTCCAAACAGCAAAAGAAGTCGATTCATCGAGTCTCCAGTTTTTTTAAAGATGCCAATTACGATTGCGCTTCCTCTCATTAAACAAAAAATCTCCAACAGCTAGAAACAACCCAACGGATGATAAAAAGCTTTTTATCAGTTGGTTGTTTCTATCCGTTGAAAAAAAATTTTATTCGAAAAGCAAAGGTTTCACTTTTAGTAGACAAAGACGCTTGATGGTTCGAACACGTGATTCACGTTTATACTTTCACCGCAGCAAAATCATTTTTTGGGAATCCACCCGGCTCACGGTTTCGAGGCGATACACATAAACGCCGCTGGCAGCAAGCTTACCGCTTTCATCTTTGCCGTCCCACGTTATCGTGTGAGCGCCTGCGCTTTGCCGCTCGCCATCGACCAGCTTGCGCACCAACTGTCCGGCACTATTGTAGACAGCTAATTTCACTTCACTGTTTAGCGGCAATTGATACGTGATAGCCGTGCTCGGATTAAATGGATTCGGATAATTTTGCTGCAGCATAAATTGCGTTGGTAATGAGCCGCTTGCTTCATCTGCAACACCCGTTGTCTGCTTTGCAATCCAAGCCATCGCCGTCTTCACCACCGTATCTTCGCCGCGCGCAACGTCGTCGCGATCAAACCAAACTTTTTCGTGCGGCTCGAGCGCTTTGTGCGAAAGATACTCATGCGTGCTCACCAAATATTGCGGGCCGGTCGCGAGCATCGCGCTCCAATCACTGTTGCCAAGATTGATGTTGTCCGAGCCGGTATTTCCTCCCGCGGCCGCTTTTCCAAAAATTCTCGCGCGCGGATGAAACGCCAGCCGCCGCGCCTCCAACTCACCCGCGCTGATCGAACCCGGCCCGATTAAGATTGCAATCGGTTTGTTGTAAAAAGTATTTGGGTCTCCGCGAATAACGAGCGCCGAAGCCGGCCGCTGCGGATCGGGCTGCATGGCGAAATGATCTTCGCCGCGCACGCGACGATCAAAGCCGACCGTTGCTACGGTTTGATTGAACAACAGCACCAAGCCGTCGCGTGCGAGCGCAGTGCCGCCGGTGTTAAAACGGAAATCGAGAATGATGCCCTCGGTTTCGGTGTGATGCATCAGGCTGTCAACCGCGTTGCGGAATTGCACGAGTATAGTATTCTGCGCATCGGCAGCCCACGAGGTCACATAAACGTATCCGACCTTCGTGCCCGTCATCACGCCCCAACTCACGCGGCGACCGTTCGTACGATCCGGCCACTTCACGCCCGGCACGTCGATTTGCTCGCTGCCCCAAATGATGCGATTCTCGTTCGCGAGTAGATTGGTGCTGACGTGCAGCGTATCGCCGCTGTCGTATTTCACAATGTCAATCGTGTCGAACAAATGCCAATTCAACCCCGCGGATTGCAGCAGATAATACGTGTTCGCTTCTTCCGTGGCGGCGTTGACGATATTGAGCGCGAGGGGCAATTCCGCTTCGAGCAGCGCAGGATAAATATCCTTCCACAAAACGCCGTCATAACCGAGCACGAGATCGCCCGGCACAAGCCCGAGCGGGTGATTTGGCAACGATTTATAAACGAGTAGTGAGCTATCAGGCAGCTGCGTCAAGACCGCGCCAAAATGTTGATTCGTTCCCCACTGGCCGACGACGAGAACCGGCACGCCTTTTCTGAGTGTCGTGAAGGAGACGCGAATATCGTAAGCCCAAGTGTGCAGCTCATTCAACTTGAAAGTGAAGTGATTCATGATTGCCGCAAACCTGCCGCGACTCACGCCCGCTTCGATTTCCGGCCGATAATGATCGCGCAGCGCAAAAATATCCGGCGCGAAATTGTGAAACGCGCCATATTGCAAATCCACTTCGTTCCACCAGCGATCGAAGATTTGCAGCTTCTGTGCTGTCGGCAAACCTTGTCCCCACGTCGCGTCGATGATGGGTCGCCACTCCTTTGCAGTGAATTTTGTGGGGCTATTGCCGTGCATCTTCGCCCAGCTAAAATCCGAAGCCACAGGACCGCTGGCTTGCGAAGACGCACAGAGCAAATGAAAGATGAAGGCGGCAGAAGCGATGGGCAAATTTTTTCTCATTACTTTTCCTCAAGGCCGTGTGCAAAACAGTAAAATGACGGAAAGGTCTATGGCAGAAATAAATGAAGCATTTTTGCCAAACATTTTTCTGTCATAAAAGAACAGCTCACTTGACCAGCTTACTCTGCCCCCACGCAAATATTTGTGGAAAAAATTGCGGATCGAACTGGCCAGTGGTAACATCGATCAAATCGTGATTCATGTTCGGGAAAAGCAAAACTGTAAAGTCCTTACTTCGCTCTTGTTTGATCTTTTCAATCTGCGCGATGTCGTAGAACGTGGGATTGCTGCGATCCATGCCGCCATAAACCCAAAGCGCGGGTACGTTGAGCGCCTGCAATGCCACAGTGGGATCATAACCGTGCGCGCCGGCATAATTCGCCAACATCGCCGTGAGCTGTTCGATGGTTAGCGAAGCATTGTCGGCGAGATCATCGTAATATCCTTCAATGCCTACCGAGCTGCCGCCGCCGTTGACGCAAATGATGAATGCAACCTTGTCCGATTGGTTC
>SZPB01000300.1 GCA_030263535.1 Cytophagia bacterium CHB2 | reverse complement strand
CTGATATCAAGCACCTTGACGCCTTCTTCGTAGTGTGAAACATAAGCGTGCCGGCCGCGCACGTGAACATTGTGCGCGATGCTCATTGGCGGGACGGCATATTCCGCGACCAACCCGATATTGCGATCATTCGAGGGATCGTTATCCCACAACACATGAATATCCCAGATTTTGAGGCTTTGTCCCGGAGTTTCGTCGGTGGTGAGCAGATAATTGCCGTCTTCCGACACGCCGGAATTATGGGAGAAACCGTTGGGATAGATGATCGATGTCAGCAAACGCGGGCGGCTGCGATCTGAAATATCCAGGACATCGATGAAGCCGCCTTGATAGACATTGCTGTTGAATAGGATATTCTTATGCGCGTAAGAATCGTGCACGTAGCGTGTGCTATATGCCCCCACCGCCTGCGGGGCCGCAGGATCCGCAAGGCTTATGATCCGCACCCCGCCCTGATCGCCGGGCTGATCGACCGTCGCGCTGCCTCCCTGCACGTAGAGATAGCCCTGCTCATCAACTGAAATCGTGTGCGCATGAGCGGTGTTTGCCGTGACGCCGGGCCACAACCACGATGAGTGAGAGACAGAGTCCGGCAGCCGCGCCAGATCGACAATTTGCAATCCGGCGTATTCACTCGGCGTGCCATGCTCGCTGACCACATAGGCATAATGCGAATAGGTTTTGAGTTCGCGCCAGATCGTTCCCCCGCCAACCGGGCCGGGCACGAATTTCACCTGCACCGGATTTTGCGGGTTGGTGATATCGACAATTGAAAGCCCGTTTTGTGTGGTCAGCAAGGCATACTCACGGCCTTGGTCATCGGTGTAGCCCCAGATATTGGAATATCGTTGATATTGATGTAAATGCCCGAGCAAGGTAATGTTGTTGTTAAGCCCCGGGCGATACTGCGCAAAAAGACTATGTGATAGACAAAGGGCGGCAAGCACAAAAACGCGCATTAACCATTTTGAATGTTTCATTCTGACTCTGTTCTTAAAAGTGTTTTGATTGACAAAAGTATGCCCCAGGAATATTCCTGGGGCATGTTCAACCCGCTACTGCTCATGAACCAGCACTGACGGCGTTGCGTCTCATCTCACCAGCAATTGCTTTTGCACGTGCTGCAGCGCGCCGGCTTGCAGTTTATAAAAGTAGACGCCGTTGCTCACCAACTCGCCGCGCGTGTCGCGGCCGTTCCAGCGCGCGCTAAACTGGCCGGGCCGGTAAGGCTGATCGACCAGCGTCGCGACTTCCCGTCCCAGAACATCAAAAATCTTCAGCGTGACACGCTGCGCGGCAAGATCGAGCGGCAGGTGATAGCGGATTTCTGCTTCTGCTGCGCCCATGCCGGCTTGCCAGGGATTGGGATAACTCGCGCTCAAATGGAAGGCCGCGGGTATACCATTCGGCGCCTCATTGCGGTCCGCCACCTGCGTAACGCCCGAGAGCCAATTCAACACGTTTTGCATCACCTCCGGACGCCCGACGTAACCCGGCCGCGGCACGCTGCCGGGATTGACGGCCTCGAAGCCGAATCCAAAAAACACGAGACGGGAGTTATTTGCCGGATCTGTCACGCGCACACCCGCCACCGTGCCCGCCGTTGTATCAAACATCACGCAGGCAATCGCGCCGGCGCTCGGGATCAGCACATCACGTGAGGTTTGATTGTTCGCGCCCAGCGTGCCGGCATTGATGATATTGATCAAACCTTTGCCCACCGGATCGCTTTGCACGCCGTGCAAAATAATATCGTTGAGATTGCGGTCGAACGACACCCGCACGCGATTGCTGAGAAACGGGGTGCCGTTCAAACTTTCAGCGATGTTTTGTCCGGTGAGGAAAACCCTGCCGCCGCGGTCAAGATGCGCAGCGATGCTGTCTTGTTCCGCCGGCGTCAACACCTCGGCGCCGCTGGCATTGCCGGTGTACCAGATGATGATATTGCGCTTGAATTGCGGAGCGAAGCTCACCGGCGCCAGGCCGCGATCTTTTTGCGACCAGACGAAAGAGGTGACACCAATCTCCTCCAGCGCTGAGGAGTAATAATTGGAGAAATTGCCGTTGGGATCGTCGTTTACCAGCAAGATATCAGCCGGCTCCACCACGATATTCAAATCATTTGTCCCGCCGGTGATCACGATATCGGTCAATGTTTGACCGGCAAACGGAATATCCGGCTCAACAACAAGACGATCGTAGGCAATAGCCGGGGGCTGTGACACATAAAGACCGGAAAAGGTAAAATTGCCCTGGGCATCGCTCGTTGCAGTTGCCGTGAAATCGTCTATGACATCGCTGCTGGCAAACAGCGTAAGCTTGGCGCTCACACCATTACCGGCGGCGTCGCGTACGGCGCCGGTCAGGTTTGTTTGCGGCAAAGGCGTCAAGGCGCGATGATGCACCAGGGGATTGCCGTAGGTTAGCGTCACCACGCTCGTATCGGGCAGATAGGGAAATGCGCGCAGCACGATTGTCGCTTGAATATCCGCTGGCGCAGTCGAGCTTGCCAGCGTGCGGAATTCGTAATGGCCGCCGTCGTAAATCGGTTGCACGTAATTTCTCTCAAGCCATTTCGCCTCGAGATTTTTAATGATGCTGCCGTTGCTGGCATTGGTAACCAGGCCCTCCACCGTGGCTACCGGCAGCGCGGAACCGAGCTGGGTTTGAAAAATACCGCGGCCGTCGGTGCGATCCGAGTAGTAATCAACCCAGGAAGCGCGGAAGCGATCGGCTTTATCGAGATTGGCTTGTGAAGGCGTCACGCCCTGGCGTGTGAGATACACATAACCCTGGCGAAAAACTTTGGGCGCGGTTGCAGCGCTCGGCACACGCGGCCCTTCCACCGCGATGATATCGTTAACCGTAATCGTTCGTTTCACTCCGGTCGCGGTGACGCCGGTTTGCGGAAACGCCGAGCGCTGTGTCAACGTGACGCCCAGTACGTCAATCAGAAAAAAGGGCGGAATTTCCTCCGCCGGGCGCAATCCCATGAGATAATGATCGAGCAGGCTGAAATTGTCGAACGAACGCACGGTGGTAAACGTGCCGTTGCCATTGTCTTGCCAGCCGTTGCCTTCCATCACGGAGCCGTCGGTATCGAGATAAAAACTCCAATGTCCCAGGCCTCTGCCGAGGATGAGATCGGTTTCAACGCCGTTGACCAGGGAGCGCACAAAGGCACCCCATTCGTGCTCGGCCTCCTGACCCAATACATTCACAAAGCTGAAGCCTGCCGGGTTATCCGGCCAGTAGTTGACGAAATTCATGTGCAAGAAGCCCTGCAAGCGGCCGGCGCTGCCGTAGTTTGCAGTAAGATCGAAATTATTAAGTCCGAGGCCTTGAATATCGTTGCGCACGAATTGATAGAATGCGCCAAAGGGCGCCCCTAACAAATCAAAATCCGTGATCAACACCAATTGATCAAAGCTATCCGGCTGCACGGCGTAAAAGCGCTGGGCGATACCGACCGTGCTGACGACGCGATACGGAATGTCTTCGAATGCCTCGAAGATGGCGCCCGCGCGCGATCCGGTTATGGGAAGATTGCTGAAATCGACGCTTTGAAATTCTGCGCCGAGGTCGCCGATGGAAAAACCAACGTAAATCGGATTGCCATTTGCCGCCACCTGAATATCGACATCGGTAAAAACGATATCAAAAGAGCCGTCGGCAAACAAGGTCAACTGAATCGTATTCGAATTTTGCGCGCCGAATTCGGGAATTCTATCCCAGGTGATGACAAAGCGATCGCCCGCCTGTTGATAGTAGACGCCGCCGCCGGCCTGCGGATTCAAATCGACGAAGAAGGCCGCAATAATCGGCAATTCGAGATTGAAATCAGCGGGATCATAAAAATCAGGGTTGCCGATGCCGCCGAAGGTGAGATTGCCGTTGGAGCGGATATACGTGTGATCCCACGTTTGCCCGGCAAAGGGGAACGAAAAGCCCGAGGTGAAATTGATGCGATGGTTGGTATCATCGCCGGCGTTGAGATTCGTGCCCAGGCCCTCATCAAACGTCAGCGTTGAGGCGCTGACGTCATAGCTGCCGTTTGTGTTCGGTGTGAAGTGCAAGCCCTTGTTGCGCAGATCGAAGGCATTACGGCCGGGTTCGGCGATCAATGTGCCGTCATCTTCGATAACGACGAGATCGCCGGCAACGAACGTTTGGGCGGGTCTGGACGCCAAGCCTTGTTGCGCACGCTGGCTGCTTTGAACCTTGTCGAACAGAATGGCATCAAGCGCGCTGCCGTGGTAGGTGCCGCAAACAAAGGCGCCATGTTGGTTGGTAGCAGCGGCGCGATGACGATTGGGTCGCGCGTTCTCAGCCCTGGTTTCATGCGCGAACAAAAAACTAAGACAAATGAAAACTGCGGTGAGGGAAAAGCATCGTACACCTCGCGCAAATGGCATGGATAGCTCCTGTACCTGAATGATGGAGAGTGAGGGTTGATTATCTTCGCGTTATTTTGTTAAGGCGCCGCAATATCCGGAACACACGAGCGAAAGGCAAGATATTTTAGGCGAATGGCGCGCGCAGCGCCTTAATAAAAAATTGAGGCGCGCAGCCCGGCATTTTTTGCGGTGAAAGGCAGGCGCAAACAAGTTGGTAGGTTCGATGATGCACGAGGCCGGGAAGAGACTATCTTTTGCTGAAATACCTCCCGAATAGCAAATCGCTCAACTGTACCGCTTCTTTGGAATAGGGATTGACGTTGCGCAAGCCCAGCTCGGCGTCGAGCAGGGCTTTGGCCTCTTTCCAGGTTTGGAGAGGCTCGAGGCGATCGACGAATTCGAGATAAGCGTCGGCGTCGCGTTGAAAAATTTTGCGGATGAAAGCGCGGCGGCTCTTGTCGTCGATCAAATGATAAAGCGAGGGAAACGGCCCGGCCGGCTGCTGCTCGATCTTGGCGCGGTGCACCAACTGTTCTTCTTCATCAAAACGAATTTTGATCTTGGGCTTGACCTCCGGCTCTGCAACAGCCGCGGCCGGCTCTGCCACAAGCACCGGCGGCTCGATCGGAGGCTGGAGGTCAGAGGAGAACGTGTGCAATTCCGTTTTCTCAGAAGCAGCGATTGCAGGCGCGTGCTCAGCAGGCGTTGGCGACTCCAGCGGCGCATGCTGCAATTCGCTCACGGCGGCATGCACCAGACGGCTTTCGATCTCACTGGCTGCTTCTTCCAAAACTTCCGTCATGTCCACCGAAACCGGTGCGCCGCCCTCGGCCGGCGTGATGGGCAACATGGCCGCGCCATTCGCGAGGTAATCCGTCACCAGCTTTTCGATTTCGCGAATTTCCCACGCCTCTTTTTGGGTGAATTCTGGCAACAGGTTTTCAGCCAATTCCGGCAAGTTGCGCTCAAACAGCATGGCAAGCACGGTTTGATTATCGATCAAAAAACCGTCTTGATCCGGTTCGCGCCCGAGCAGGCTGCGGCAATAACGCTGATACTGTTTCAAATCCTGCACCAGCGCCGTCACGGGATCGCCGCCATACACTTCGCGCTCGACTTGATGGCAGGCGGCAAGAAACGCCTCTTTCGTCACCGGACCGGGCGGATATCCGGCAATGCGATCGACCAGTCCGCGCAAGTATTGTTGTTCTTCGCCGAGGCCGCGCAGCACCACGAGAATGTCGTCGCGGTTGCGCTCCACCACATGCTGGTAGAGCAGATGCTCCAGCGCGCTGCGCGGTTTGGCCAGCACATCGAATTGCAGGCTCACACCGAAATTCAACACCGGCTTCAGCTCGGAGCGGTCGAACACCAGGCGTTCGGCGAGCATGTCGCGCAACAGGCGCAACTGCCGGCGCACCTCGGGATCGTCCAGCTCATATTCCCGCAGGGTGTGCAACCCGAGGGGTTTTTCCTCACGCACGAGCTTGTGGGCGCGCTGGCGAAACAAGCCTTTCAAGATTTCCGGAATATCTGCTGCCAGCAACTCGCGCAGCGACACAGTATCGCGCGCGGCGGCAATCCGATCTTCCAGCGCAGCCACCAGTTTCTCGCGTTCTTTCTCCCAATAATCGCGCTTCGCGCGCCGCCGTGTCGGTGAACTCGCATCGAACCGCGAGCGGTTGAGCGTTGAGAGCGTCGGGCTTTGGATATCCTCGTGCATATCAGTAGCGATCATAAAAAAGAAGGTTCAGCCACGGCTTGGCCGTGGCTGAGCAATTACGGTTTATCAAGTTTAGTCATGCGGCGGATTATTCGCCCTCGTCCTCATCTTCCGCCACCACGCGCGCCACCGCGGCGATGCGATCATCCTTATCGAGCTTGATCAGCTTCACGCCAGAGGTGTTGCGGCTGATGACTTTGATATCCTTCATTTTCTGGCGAATCACCACGCCTTTTTGCGTGATGATCATGAGATCATCGTCATCCACCACTTCCTTGATGTCAACCATCTTGCCGGTTTTGTCGGTGGCTTTCAACGTGATCAGGCCCGAGCCGCCGCGATGCTGAACTTTGTAGTCTTTCAACTCGCTGCGTTTGCCATAGCCGCTTTCGCTCACGACGAGAATCGTGGCTTCACGCTTCAGCTCCACCATGCCGACCACCACGTCGCCTTTTTCGAGATCGATGCCTTTCACGCCGCCGGCGCCGCGTCCCATTTCGCGCACCTCGTTTTCGTGAAAACGAATTGCCTGGCCGTTGCGCGTGCCCAGCATCAAGTCCATGCTGCCGTCGGTGATTTTGGCTTCGATCAATTCGTCCTTATCATCAATGTTGATCGCCGCAATGCCGGTTTTGCGCGGATTCGAAAAGGCGTTCAGCGCGGTTTTCTTCACCAGGCCGTTCTTCGTCGCAAACGCGACAAAGTGTTTGTCGTCGAATTCTTTCACCGAAACGAACGCCGCGACTTTTTCCTCGGGCGCCAAGGAAAGCATGTTGACGATGGCGCGGCCCTTTGCGCCCTTGCCGGCCTGCGGAATGTCATAAACTTTCACCCAATAGCATTTGCCCTGGGAGGTGAAGAACAAAACGTAATGATGCGTCGAGGCAATGAACAGATGTTCGACCCAATCCTCGTCGCCGGTTTTTGCGCCGGTCACACCGCGGCCGCCGCGGCTCTGCCGGCGATAGCTTGACACCGGAAAGCGCTTGATAAAACCGCTGTGTGAGATGGTGATCACCATGTCTTCCTCGGCGATCATGTCTTCGATGGTAAATTCGCTGGTTTCAGAAACGATTTCCGTGCGGCGCTCGTCGGCATATTTGTCGCGCAGCTCCTTCAACTCCTTCGCGATCACCTCCATGCGTTTGCCCTTGTCGGCCAGCAATGCTTTCAGCTCTTTGATGAGCTTCTGCACTTCGCGGTACTCGGCTTCGATCTTGTCGCGCTCCAGGCCGGTGAGGCGCTGCAAGCGCATGTCCAAAATCGCCTGCGCCTGAATGTCGCTGAGCTTGAATTTTTTCATCAAGCCGTCTTTGGCGGTTTGCGGATCCTTCGCCTTTTTGATGATCGCGATGACTTCGTCGATGTTGTTGATACAGATGCGCAAGCCTTCGAGAATGTGCGCGCGCTTCTCGGCCTTGTCCAGCTCGAATTTTGTGCGCCGCACCACCACTTCGTGGCGGAAGTCGAGGAAGTGCTGCAACATTTGCTTGAGATTGAGCACCACGGGCGCGCCGTCCACCAGCGCCAGCATGATGGCGCCAAAGGTAACGTGCATTTGCGTGTATTTGAACAAATTGTTCAACACCACTTCCGGCACGGCGTCGTTTTTCAGCTCGATCACCAGGCGCATGCCGTCGCGGTCGCTCTCGTCGCGCACGTCGCGAATGCCCTCGACTTTCTTCTCACGCACCAGCTCGCCGATTTTCTCGTGCAGCGTGGCTTTGTTGACTTGGTACGGCAGCTCGGTGACGATGATGTTCTGGCGGCCGCCGCGCACTTCTTCCAGCACGGTGCGCGCACGCACTTGCATGCGGCCGCGGCCGGTGCGATAGGCTTCATCGATGCCTTCGGTGCCGTAGATGATGCCCGCCGTCGGGAAATCCGGACCTTTGACTATCTTCATCAGCTTGTCGACAGTAATGTCGGGGTTCTTGATCATCGCGTGCAGTGCGTCGATGATTTCGCCGAGATTATGCGGCGGAATGTTGGTGGCCATGCCCACCGCAATGCCCGAGGAGCCGTTGACTAGCAGGTTAGGCAGCACC